>NZ_JBHVBL010000117.1:0-1015 GCF_042668165.1 Arthrobacter sp. NPDC057388 | reverse complement strand
TGGCACACTATTGAGTTCTCAAACAACAGACACACCCGGCACCACCCAAACCAAACATTCAGGATCGCTCCGGAGCAACTTTTCAAACTTACCCGGTTTCACTCCCCGACGCAAATCCATGTTCCAGGATTCTCATCGGCAGGAAAACCAGCCCCACCACACCCAAGCAACCCAAAGAGTCACTGAATTCAGGTCTTGATTTCGGGGATTTGGCCGCCCGCGGTGACCAGCTCTTCGCTGTCTCCCTCGCGGCGACTCAGAAAACAATACACCCACCCCACCCCCACCGCAACCCAACCAAAAACGCGCAGGACGCGCAGCAAAACCCTTGAATTACCGGGGTTTTTGGGCCGTTCACGGCGGTCAATGGGGTCATCACGGGCCCGAATCAGTTTTATGGACCGCGTCACAGTAGGGCATGCCGGCCCGGGCCGGCGACTGTTGACCCCGTTCACCCGGAAGGCCCCACCGGTTCACCGCGCGTCCTGGCAGCCGACCCGATGCCGGCGGCCGGCTGCCGGCACCATGTCCTCATAAAAACGCAAGCTCCACAAACCACAGCCCCGATACGTCCCGGAAGCTGCCGCGGATGAATTTCACCACCACAACATCCGGGACCGGCACCCCAGGCGCCGCAACACCTGGGGAACGGCCACGGCCGCCGCCATCCGGCCTGGAGCCCGGCACGGATACAGGGAGAAGGACCTGCCAAACGGGATCCCCGGTCCCGCCGGCACGGCTGTGTAGTGCCACCACCGTTTATCCGCCCCGCGGCCGGCAGTTGCCGCCCCGGCCGGCAATTGGCTCCCGGAGCCAGAACATCCCGGCGGACAGGGCCGTTAAACGGCTCGGGCCCCGACGCAAATGTCGGGGCCCGGGGCCGGTGGCCGTGCAGTTCGTGGTGGTGGGGGTTTTAATGCGGGAGAGCCCCGAACCGGTTGCCTGGTTCGGGGCTCTCGACCTAATGGTTGTCCGGCGGTGACCTACTCTCCCACACCCTCCCGGGTGCAGTACC
>NZ_JBHVBL010000116.1:0-1017 GCF_042668165.1 Arthrobacter sp. NPDC057388 | reverse complement strand
CTTTACTGTCACTTTTGACGAGGAAAGCAATAAAATTATTGAACGAGTTGTCAACATCCTGCCACGACGCGGGCAAGATGAGGGTGATCGTTTCGAGACTGGATATAACATTGAAAGCATTCATGTTACAGACATGGCTTATCCGGTTTCTGCTATGTATGGATGGGGCGGCAGCGTAGAAACAGAGAACGGAGGGCATTCTCGTTATATTGATTTTGCCGATGTGGTTTGGAGTAAAGCTGCTGGCGATCCCGCAGACAAACCGAGGGGGCAAATGTGGGTAGAGCTTCCTGGAGCAATAGAGAAGTATGGATATAAAAAGTCAGACGGAACGTTCATTAACTCTTTCGGCCAGTGGCAGGATGAAAACATACTTGATCCGAAAGAGCTATTACAAAAAACATTTGAATATCTCAAAAATATAGCTTCAGTTCCCCAACGCCTATATGAATTAACTGTCATTCCTACTGATCATGTTTCGCTAGGAGACACCAGGACGGCCATAGATCGGAAACGGGCTGACCCTATAGAAGTTCAATCCCGCATTATTGCTTTAGAATATGACATAATAGCCCCTCACATAAAACAAGTAGAAATGGGCCAATTCCTAGAAGTTTATCAAACAGATAAGCGACTAGATGAAATAGAGGACAAAATAAATAATATTGACCGCAGCGTGACTGTTACCGATGGGAATTTTCCTGACATTAAGCCTCCTGTACCGTCTAATGTTTCTGTTCAAGGTCTTTTCTCAAGCGTTTCTCTAGCATGGGACTTTGATTCTTCTTCATATATTGCGGCTTATGAGGTTTACGGCTCTAAAGTACAAGGTTTCACACCTTCTCTTTCCACTAGATTATGGCGAGGGAAAGAGGGCGGATGGGTTCATGATACAGCCGGTGTAGATAACGTTTGGTACTATCGCATAAGAGCGGTGAACTATCATGACACGCCAAGCGACTATACAGCAGAATTTTCAGCGCTAACGGTGCGAATTGGCACAAACCATATTGACTG
>NZ_JBHVBL010000115.1:0-1057 GCF_042668165.1 Arthrobacter sp. NPDC057388 | reverse complement strand
GACACACGCTGGCAACATTGGACGATCCACGACAACCCTATTTTGACTGACGACAGGAAACAAGAGATTTACGACACGCTGAAGAAGAACCCGTACCTATTAAAGCGAGATTGGGAAGGGAAGCGGGTTAACCCACAAGGCGTAATATACGGAATGCTTGACCTTGAGGCGCACACAGAAAGGACATTGATCGGTAAGCCGATACAAATGTACTTTGCAGCTGACGGCGGGCAGTCTGACGCGACAAGTGTCTCATGTAATATCGTAACGTCATTCCGGAACACAGAAGGGAAACTGATACGCCGTTTAAATCGCGTGGCTCATTACTACCATTCAGGCGCTGAAACCGGACAAGTGAAGGCAATGAGTATTTACGCAAGAGAGATAAAAGAGTTCATAAAATACTGCACTGACAAATATCAGATGCGGTATACGAGGTTCTTTGTCGATCCAGCCTGTAAGTCATTGCGTGAAGAGCTGCACCTCATAGGCGTTGATACGTCCAAGGCGGACAATAACGCTAAAGACATTAGGGGCACTTCACAAGGTATTGAGGTTGGTATCGAGCGGGCGCAGAACACCATAACAAAAGACATGTTCCGGTTGGTGGATGATGAAAAGTACGATCATTACCACTTCATCAAGGAAAGCGGGCTATATTGTCGAGACGACAACGGCAAGCCGATTGACGAGAACAACCACAGCATGGACGAGTTCAGATACAGCGTGAACTATTTTTATAAAGAGTATGTGAAATAGGGCGGTGACACAATGTTCAAAAGCCTAATTGCAAAAGTAAAGGCGGTGATGCAGAAAATGGGGCTGATCAAGAATATCAAGTCAGTTTCAAACATTCAGGCCCTTCCGGTGGATGATGATTTTTATCAGATGATAGAAAACGTGTGGTTGCCATTGTACAAAGGGGAACTTGATCAATACAACGGCGAACCATTCCACAAGGTAGAATTTACAACCATTGAGGGCGGCAAACGCACACGGCGCATGTTTACGTTGGGAATGGCGAAAGTAGCCAGTAAAGAAATGGCGAGCCTTATCT
>NZ_JBHVBL010000114.1:0-1076 GCF_042668165.1 Arthrobacter sp. NPDC057388 | reverse complement strand
CAGTGCTAAACCCATGTTAAAAACAATGGCTTCCAATTCCTCAACCTTCTTTTCTAGCTTTTCGTGATCTTTTTTCAATACAAACATGCTGCACCGCCTTAATTGTATATTTGCTCGCGCTCTCGTCGCCGTGTACGCCCTGTTTCCTCTAGGAAGGCCCTTAGCCTTGCCTGACCGTCTAAAACCTTCCTGTGTGCCCGTTTCGCGCCAATTTCATCATTCATTTTTTCGAATGTGGCAAGCTCTCTTTTGTTGTTCCTTATATTGCGTTCTAACGCCCTCTGTTTTTGGCTTTCTTTGTATGCTTTTTCGTTCCGCTCTGCATTAACAGGATGATAACGTTGTTCTGAAATGCCTGGAATGTAGGGATACTGAACATGGCCGCAGTTAATACCAAACAATCCGTCCGGTTCGCCCTTACTTGTGCTGGATAGCGCCGGATATTTCGGATCATTGCCGCTCCTGCTGAATATCCTGCCTTGATACGGGGCGCATTTGGGCCGTGCCCCTACGTGTGAGCTGATTTCTACCAAGTCCACGCCGTAACTATCAAACCTTGAGTCCTGCATTTCGTTAGCAACGTTGTTACCCATTGTTCGAATGACCGTATAAGCGTAACCTTCCGCATACCTTCGTTTGCCGTCTGCTGTTATTAATGCCGGTATTCCCTTTTGCGCCCAATCTTGCACGGTGCTTCTCAGGGCTTGTTGTGGCGTTTTTAGTCCACTGATAACCCCTGCGACTGTCTGAGTCAGTATGTCACGATACACTACCTGGCTTTGAGTCAGCATTGTCGAATTGACAAGGTTATAAATATCGGTTGCCTGCCTTGCGAATGCGTCTAGTATCTGCCATATGGCCGGATCTTGTTTGACTGGCAGTGCTGCCATAAGGGGAATACCTTGAGCTATCGCCTTTTGAAGTACCGCCTCATTCGCTTCTATGCCTTCCATGCCAATGTTCTGAAGGATTTCACGGATCTTCTTTTGTGTAAGCTTACTTTTCTTTGATATGGCCCGTATTTTCTCCCGTGTGAGTCCGCCGATCTGTTCTAGCTTCAGAGCATACCATTGATT
>NZ_JBHVBL010000113.1:0-1087 GCF_042668165.1 Arthrobacter sp. NPDC057388 | reverse complement strand
GCTATATCGTGGGGTGTCCGTTCATGGCTAAACCAATCCCTATTGAGCTGCTTATACATTCAATCGAATATGAAGAGATTACGGACAATCCAAACGGATGGGGCGGCGGTTTTGCGGCCCCTATTCCCATTGAGAGGATCAGGGTTGAACCTGTCACGGCCATTATGCGGAACAACGTCCGTAATGACGTGGAAGGCCAGTCTATTATCTTTATTGATCGCTTAAACTCAAAGCCATTCAAGCGGCTGAAAGAGCAATCCAGGGTTACGTTTAACGGGAAAACATACGAGGTGCAGAAGGTCAAAGAATTGTACGATGAAAACCCAGGCGCACCCCATCATTATGAGGTGGAAATCAAATGAGAAGTCATGTTCGCGTGGATCTTGGGAACCTTTCGCGCAGGGTTGACAACTTTGATAAAGAAGGTCAATTCCTGTTATCGTCCGAAGTGCTTAAAGATTCGAATTACTACGCGCCCCACGATACTGGAAACTTGATTGCCAGTTCGCAGCGTGCATCTGATCTTGAAAACGGAAAGCTTATATGGGACACACCTTATGCGAAGAAGGTCTACTATAACCCACAGTATAACTTCTCGAAAGATAAAAACCCGAATGCGCGGGGGCTATGGTTTGAAGCGGCAAAGGCTTATTTTCTGCCCCGTTGGTTGAGAGTCATGGAAAACCTACGGAATCGTACTTTTTAGGGGGTGTGTTATGGACTTTTTAGACCGAATGAAGCAGTATATCGAAAGTAACATGCTCTTATTTAAAAAGACGCTGACCGTAGGCCCTTTGACAAGCGGGAACGACATTTCAATTTTGGCGATCCCAAGCGTTAAACCTACAAAAAACCTGGATATGTCCCGAAATTACATTTTTGCCTTTCAGATATTGGTCAGACATCTTGATCAATATAAATCATACACAACTTGTCAGCAAATATCAGACAAATTAGATACGTTAACTAACGGAGCGGTCACAAGTGGTGGCGGCTCTTTTACTTTTGTTAAATGCGAAGTTTACACAACGCCTAACTGGGTTGAACAAACACCAGAGGGCCACATATATACCGCAATGTTTCAAGC
>NZ_JBHVBL010000112.1:0-1131 GCF_042668165.1 Arthrobacter sp. NPDC057388 | reverse complement strand
CTTCCTGCAAACGTAAATGACAAGTAATCAAGCAATTAGGAGAAAGATGACTTCGAACATCTCTGCGCCTGCCGTGTCCACCACGCAGTCGGGTGCGCCGGTCAGCTCGGATTCGCATTCCAAGTCTGTCGGTGCTGACGGCGCGATCATCCTCACGGACCACTACCTGGTCGAAAAGCTGGCCCAGTTCAACCGCGAGCGGGTCCCGGAGCGTGTGGTGCACGCCAAGGGCGGCGGCGCGTTCGGCACGTTCAAGACCACCGAGGACATCTCCCGGTACACCAAGGCCGCGTTCCTGCAGCCGGGCGTGGAGACCGAGATGCTGATCCGTTTCTCCTCCGTCGCCGGCGAGAACGGCTCCCCCGACACCTGGCGCGACCCGCGCGGGTTCGCCGTGAAGTTCTACACCGCCGAGGGCAACTACGACCTCGTGGGCAACAACACCCCGGTGTTCTTCATCCGCGACGGGATCAAGTTCCCGGACTTCATCCACTCCCAGAAGCGCCTGCCCGGCACGCACCTGCGCGACGCCGACATGCAGTGGGACTTCTGGACCCTGTCCCCCGAGTCCGCCCACCAGGTCACCTGGCTCATGGGTGACCGCGGCCTCCCGGCGTCGTGGCGCGAAATGCAGGGCTACGGCTCGCACACCTACCAGTGGATCAACGCCGAGGGCGAGCGGTTCTGGGTCAAGTACCACTTCCACTCCAACCAGGGCGTGAAGAACATCACCGGCGAGCAGGCCGAGGCCCTGGCCGGCTCCGACGCGGACTTCTACATCCGCGACCTGCACGAAAACATCGAAGCCGGGAACCTGCCCTCCTGGGACCTGCACGTGCAGGTCATGCCCTACGAGGACGCCAAGACCTACCGGTTCAACCCGTTCGACCTGACCAAGGTCTGGCCCCACGCGGACTACCCGCTGATCAAGGTCGGCACCATGGAACTGAACCGGAACCCGGAAAACTACTTCGCGCAGATCGAACAGGCCACCTTCGCCCCGTCGAACTTCGTGCCCGGCATCGCCGCGTCCCCGGACAAGATGCTCCAGGCCCGGATCTTCTCCTACGCCGACGCCCACCGCTACCGCGTCGGCACCAACCACGCCCAGATCCCCGTGAACCAGCCCAA
>NZ_JBHVBL010000110.1:0-1172 GCF_042668165.1 Arthrobacter sp. NPDC057388 | reverse complement strand
ACAGTAATGATGGAATTGGCTTGTGTTGCGGTGTGACTCTGGGTGTGACTGACGCCTTGCGAAGGGTTTGTCTTGATAATGATCTGTCCGCCGCGGCGCAGGCTGCAGTAAACGCGGCGGCCAGGTGGACATGACCTCATAGGAGCCTGCTCGAAGAGTCCCATTACTGTCTTGTCTGCCCACCCGGCCGGCGTGCCCATTTTTGTCCCACCGCACGCAACGGAAGGCAGGGCCAGTTTCATCATGACAAACCAACATGTGAAAGTCATCGCCGGGATCGACACACACGCCGACACCCACCACGTCGCGATCATCGACGAAACCGGCAGACACATCACCGACAAAGAGTTTCTGGCCGTGGGTTCCGGATACCGGAACATCGCGGCCTTCATCACCGGATTCGGTCCGGTCCTTGCCGCCGGAGTGGAAGGCACCGGCAGCTACGGTGCCGAACTCGCCCGTGTCCTGACCGGGGAAGGCATCCGGGTCCTGGAGGTCATCCGCCCGAACCGGCAGGGGCGCCGGCTCAGGGGCAAATCCGATCCCTTGGATGCCTACCAGGCGGCAGAAACCGCCCTGGCCGGCCGGAACGTCGCAACACCCAAATCCCGGAACGGGGCGGTGGAATCCCTGCGGGTCCTGCGCGCCGAACGGGCCACGGCCATGCGTGCCCGGGTAGCGGTCATGACCCAGATCAAAAGCATCCTCACCGCAGCGCCCGAGGCGCTCCGGGCCAAATACCGGCACCTGACCCGCGCCGCGATGATGGCCGCGCTGGAGAAAACACGGCCCACCGGGGACATGGCCGAGCCCGTGAACGCCACCGCGGCCGTGCTCAAACGCCTCGCCATCCGCTACCGCGCCCTGCACCAGGAACTGGCCGTCATCGACGCCGAACTCGACGCGATCATCACCGTCCACGCCCCGATGCTGCGCGACCTCATAGGCGTGGGAACCGACGTCGCCAGCCAGCTGCTGGTTACCGTCGGTGATAACCCCGAACGGGTCACCACGGAAGCCAAATTCGCCGCGCTCGTCGGCGTCGCGCCGATACCGGCATCGTCAGGGAAAACGACACGGCACCGGCTGAGCCGCGGTGGCGACAGGCAGGCCAACAAAGCCATCCACCACGTCGCCCTGGTCCGGATGAAAACCGACACGCGCACCAGGAA
>NZ_JBHVBL010000109.1:0-1199 GCF_042668165.1 Arthrobacter sp. NPDC057388 | reverse complement strand
CAGCCTTACTACAGTGAAAACAAAGGCCGCCCCTCACTTGATCCGCTTATTTTATTTAAAATGATGTTTATCGGATACCTCTATGGTATCCGTTCAGAAAGACAGCTTGAAAAAGAAATTTACTACAATATGGCGTACAGATGGTTTCTCGGATTGAACATAAACGACCCGGTTCCACACCACTCCACCATCAGCTGGAACAGACGCACACGCTTTAAAGATACAACCATCTTCCAAGACATTTTTGATGAGATCGTTCTTCAGGCCATCAATCATGACATGGTGGGCGGACGAGTCCTATTCACCGACTCCACACACCTTAAAGCCAATGCCAACAAGCATAAATACACAAGAAAAACAATTGCGCAGGATACCCAAAACTATATCAAGGATTTAAATGAAGCCATTCAAGAGGATCGGGAGGAACACGGAAAAAAACCATTAACAGCCAAAGAGGAGGTGAAAGCTGAAAAAGAGATCCGCCACAGTACAACCGATCCGGAAAGTGGCTATCTGTATCGTGAAAACAAACCAGAAGGTTTTTTCTATTTAGATCACCGCACAACAGATATGAAATACAACATTATCACCGATGCCTACGTCACACCTGGAAATGTCCATGATTCTGTGCCTTATCTTGACCGATTAGACCACCAAATCGCACGATTTGGTTTTCAAGTAGAAGCCGTCGCCCTTGATTCCGGATATTTAACGACTCCGATCTGTAAAGGATTATCTGACCGCCAAATCTTTGGTGTCATCGCACATAGACACACTTACATACTCAACAACTGACCGAAAAGGCTACCGGTCATACAAATCAAATCCTGAAATATGTTCCTCATGCCCACTGCTTGAAAACTGTACAAAATCAAAGAATCGGCAGAAAGTGATTACTCGACATGTATGAGAAGACCATAAAGGTCAAACAAAATCGCTTGTCTGTTTCAGAAAAAACCCTCTATAAAAAAAGAAAAGAAAAAATAGAGCGAAGCTTTGCAGATTCAAAACAGCTGCATGGGCTTCGCTATTGCAGGTTGAGGGGAAAACGAAATGTGAGTGAACAAGTTCTCCTCACAGCCGCATGCCAGAACATGAAGAAAATTGCCACATACCTAGCCAAGCAGGGCTAGGCATGTGGGAGCGCTTTTTCTGCATCTGAAACCTGATGAATATCTAAAGAAACTGTATAAAACCTG
>NZ_JBHVBL010000108.1:0-1205 GCF_042668165.1 Arthrobacter sp. NPDC057388 | reverse complement strand
ATTTCATTGTCTCCGAACCTTTGACCAAACGATATTGTTTTACTTTGCTTTTTTCGGGATAATTAAATACATTCCGAGAAAAAGAGGATATTTCTTTTTCTATTTCTTCTGGTTTTATTTCATCAGCATATTTTTCATAATACGTTTTTGGTTGAATGAATAAACCTTCTTCAAGAATACCTTCCAGTTTCCATTTACCGTACTCTCTATCGTCAACCATGTCATCATCAAAAATAGCTTCACATGCTATTGAATCGGTATCACAATATGCCACATCGCCTTTTTCTAATTGTTTAATTAAACCTCTATATAATAAAATACGCGCGTATGACGTAACGTAGGCGGCTATATGCGGCTGAATATACGGCGCTTTGCTGGGGACGGCTGCTTCAATAAATTCTTGTCCATATACAGGGTTAAATAATTCAACATAAGGATAGCCTTTTTCTTCGCATGTCTCAATTTCTGTGACAGGTAAAATCGTTTGCCGAACCCTTTGCATACCGAATTTTCCGTACAGTGCATTTTGCATTAATTTTGCAAACGTCTTTTTTGCTCCATCACTTGTATTTTTAATCTCTTCAAAATAGGAGACAAAATCTTTAAATATATAATCGGTCTTTTCAAAATAAATACATTGATGAATTTCTTTTATTTTAGCACCCATTTCTAACGCCAATTCAATTTCTTCAAACGTCCATATCCCTGAAAGGTTACCGACCGGGAAACATAATTTTTTGTACATTCTGTGAGGTAGAGGCGGTATATGTAAAGTAGTCGGTATGTGAATATCACATTCTAAAAAACCGCCGCCCTGTCTATAGCTGTACCAATATTTAAATACGTTTCGGGCTTTGTCTCCTTTATGGTGACGCGGTTTCCCTATAGGTATTGGGTTCACTTTCATAACGTACGGATATAATGAATTTACATCATAATGAAAGCCGCCATTTAATTCACTTTGAAATACTTCTGTACGTCCACCATAATATGCCTTGCGTATAAAATCCTCTGTAAACTCGCCCCATTTGCTATAACCGTAATTCGTGGAAATAGCCTTTTCATAATCTTCAGGATAATTCATTTGATATACTTTCATTGCAAGACTTGCGGTAGTAGGACATTTTAAAAATTCATGAATCGGCAAGCCGGATATTTCAATAAGCATTGTAACAATTTCATATAATGCCACACAGTCCAACCGC
>NZ_JBHVBL010000107.1:0-1232 GCF_042668165.1 Arthrobacter sp. NPDC057388 | reverse complement strand
GCGGATAGGGCGGGGCAAAAGAGAATAAAGATCAGTTATGTTACTGCCGATTGCTTTATCCCATTGGCATATTCAAACGGCGATATAACGGAAGGTGTGTTCCTAACTGTGTCGAAGAGGGGCAATAAGTGGTACACGCTACTCGAATGGCATCAATGGGATGGCGAAATATATGTCATTAAAAATCAGCTGTTCCAATCGGATAATAACCGTGAATGGGGAATAGAGGTAGCGCTTGACACACTTTATCCCGATTTAGCCAAGGAAGCGACTATCGAAGGACTTTCACGCCCTTTGTTTGTTTATTTCAAGCCAAACATAGCAAATAACATTGATTTGCAAAGCCCTTTAGGTGTTTCGCTATATGCGAATGCTATCGACACAATAAAAGCCCTGGATACAGCCTTTGACAGCTATCACCGTGAATTCAGGTTGGGTAAAAAGCGTATCATTGTTCCACACTCAGCTATCAGGACAGTTGTTAACGCAGAAACCGAGGAATTTCACCGTTATTTTGACGCTAGTGACGAAGTATACGAGGCTTTCAACTTTGAAGATGTAGACAGGCAACAGATTGTTGACAACTCTATTGAGCTGAGAGTAGAAGAACACGTTAAGGCTATTCAATCCCTATTGGATCTTTTCGCAATGCAAATAGGGTTTAGTCCTGGCGTGTTCTCTTTTGATGGTCAGGGCGTAAAAACGGCTACTGAGGTAGTCAGTGAGAACAGCAAGACATTCCAAACGAAGAACAGCCATGAGACTGTGATCGAAGAGGGAATTATAAATCTGATTACCACTATTTGCGAGATCGCAAAGCTTTACAAGGTGTTTACTGTCCCTCCTGACTATGATGTGACCGTTGACTTTGACGACTCTATTGCAGAGGATCGGGATGCCAACGCCAACTTCTATCTGAAGTTAGTTAACAGCGGGCTGATGCCTCGTTATATGGGCCTTATGCACATTCTCAAAGTGCCTGAAGAGAAAGCGCGGGAGCTTATCAAAGAAGCGAAGGAAGAAGCGGCAACCGAGCTGCCAGATGTTAGTGAAATTGGCGGCGGCGGTGTCTGATGGCACGCGTAACACCTGAGAAAGCGGAACAATTGTCCTGGCCTATCGTTCAGATATATTCGTCCATTCAGACGGAGATATTAGAGAACATTGGCGCGCTGCTGGCGAAGGATACAAAAGCCTTGGAAGCGGACGTTAATCAATGGTATGCGCTGAAG
>NZ_JBHVBL010000106.1:0-1337 GCF_042668165.1 Arthrobacter sp. NPDC057388 | reverse complement strand
CACCATGTTTGTAAAAAGATGCGTAAATCGTTATGTTTAAGAATGTCTACGCATTTTACTATGATTATTCTTGTCCAAAATTTTTGTTCTTTTTAACGAAACGAGGCATTATAATTAACCTATAGTCACATTAAAAAAATAATAGAATGTAAAGGGGTGCTTGTCAAGAAAAGTGTGTAAGTTATTCTAGATATTTCTTCACACGTTCCTTTAGGTGGTCATGAACTAATAGTTGATTCATGACCATAGCCCATTGCTGGATGCGTCCACCATCCCATTTCTTTTCTAATTCTTTTGTTCGTAAAAACAATATTTTTAATAGGGCATTCTCATGGGGGAATGCTCCTTTTTTCGTGACTTTTCGAAAGCTAGAGTGGATACTTTCAACGGCATTTGTAGTGTACATGATTTTACGAATATTACCACCATAATCGAAAAGTTGTTCCACATGAGAAAAGTTTCGTTTCCATACGTCTACAGCTCCAGGGTACGTAGACCACTGCTTTTCAAAAGATTCAAATGCACTGTGACAAGCCTTAAGGCTTGGAGCTCCATACACTTTCTTTAAGGCAGCAGTAAAAGGCTTGTAGTCTTTACTTGGTATATACTTAATCGAATTTCGAATTAAATGAACAATACATCTCTGTACGGTCACATCAGGAAAAATCGCACGTGCTCCTTCTTCCAGACCACTAACGCCATCCATTGAGAGAAAGAAGATATCTTCTACACCACGAGATTTGATTTCATCAAAAATTTGCATCCATTTATGTTTACTTTCCGTTTCATTCAACCACAAACCTAGAATGTCCTTTTTACCTTCTATGGTATATCCTAGTATTGTGTAAACGGCATACTTCTTCGTTTCATAGTCATTACGAATGGTTGTGTAAAGACAATCGACAAACACAAAAGGGTAACAGTTACTTAAGGGACGATTTTGCCACTCTTCTAAATTAGGAAGTACAGTATCCGTAATGTCGGATACCATTTCATGAGATACAGAAAAGCCATAGATGTCTTCTATCGTGGAAGAAATGTCTCGTTGTGACATTCCTCTGGCATACATCGAAATGACCTTATCCTCTATAGAGGATACATCTCTTTTACGCTTTGGAATCAACTGCGGTTCAAATGAACCATCACGATCACGGGGGACTGCAATTTCAACTTCTCCTGCCGTTGTTTTCACGATCTTTTTGCCATATCCATTTCTTCTATTTCTTGTTTCTTTTTCTCCCTTGTCATTGGATTCATAGCCCAAATGGTGATTCATTTCACCTTTTAGCATTGACTCAAACATGGGACCAAATATGTCTTTTAATGCTTCTTGCATA
>NZ_JBHVBL010000105.1:0-1591 GCF_042668165.1 Arthrobacter sp. NPDC057388 | reverse complement strand
GGTCCACCAGGACCGGGCCTCTTCTGTGTACGGAATATGTGTGGCTAACGAAGAGGCCTGCACCTGCAGCCGGCAGCTGCGCCGGCTGCCTACTGCTGCCGGTAACCCGACGCGTAGTTGCGGGTGGGCCGGACGCCGGGCCGCTGAAGCGGGACCCACAGCTTGTACCGGTCGGCCCGGTAGTAGGACACGGAGTAGTCCACCATGGCGCGGGCCACGAAGGCGTGCCGCTGGATCTTCAGCAGCGGCGCGCCGATTTCGACGTTAAGCAGACGGGCGGTGGACGGCGACGCTGCCGTTGCCTCGATCATGTCCTCGCCCCATTCCATGACCAGGCCGAACTGCTCGCTCAGGACGTTGTAGAGGGAGGTGGGCGGCTCGCCGTCGAGCAGCCCCGGCACCCGGTGGGCCGGGATGAAGTTCTCATCCACGCTCATCGGCTCGTTGTCGGCCAGCAGGAGCCGCCGGAACCGCACCAGGGGTGTTCCCTCCTCAAGCTGCAGTTCACGGGCCAGGAAGGCGCTGGCGGCGATCTGCTCGAAGCTCAGCACCTTGGCAGCTGGCACCATGCCACGGCGCTGCATCTCCTCGCTGTAGGAGGTCAGCTTGACCTGCAGGTCCAGCTTGGGCTTCCGGACGAACGTTCCGAGGCCAACCACACGCTCAATGACCTCCTCACCCACCAGTGCGTCGATGGCCTGGCGGACGGTCATCCGGGCGAGGCCAAAACGCTCGGCCAGGTCACGTTCCGAGGGCAGCGCCGAGCCTGGCGGGCATGACGTTGCGATGTAGCTCCGGAGTATCTCGCGGAGTTGGACATAAATAGGCGTCCCGCTGGTCCTGTCGATTTCACCGGCAATGCCGGCCAACTTAGCTGCCACGCCGGCCGCTCCTGTCATGCATGCTCACAGTTCAAGGGTAAGCCAACGAGGCTGCAGGTCTAGACCACACAGGTTCGCTGTGCAGCGCAGGCCAACAGCCGGGCTGCGGGGCCGATATTCTTAAGGACGAACAAAACAGAAGACGACGGCGGCTTCCCCCCACTGTGCCTTACCGTCCGACATGAAGGAGTCCAGTTGCCCGTTCGCAAGGCAATAGTTTCTGCGGCCATCGGCCTGCACGCCCGGCCGGCGGCGGTGTTTGTCCGTGCCGTCACCGAGACAGGGTTACCGGTAACCATCCGCAAGGACGGCATTGACGCCGTTGACGCCCGTTCCCTGCTCGAGGTCATGACCGCCGACTTCAATTACGGGTGCGAGGTCGAGCTCGCGGTTAAGGAATCGGCTCTGCCCGACGGCAGGAGCCTCGGCGACGCCGAGGACGCGCTTACGGGCCTCGTTGAGCTGCTGGCGTCGCAGAAGGCCAGCTGAGGCCGCCAGGCGTACAGGAACGGCCGCTGCCCCAACAGCGGCAGCAAACATTTCATGTCCGCCGTGGTTTTTATGCGGTTTGCCAGGAATACCTTTGTTCATTTGGGATTGCTGCTGCTGATTGAACTGATCCAAACCGAATTCCTCCTTTTTTTTCAGATCAGCTGTATTTTGTGTCAGTCTGCCGTTTATTATGCAGAAGCCTAAAAGGAATTATATGC
>NZ_JBHVBL010000104.1:0-1638 GCF_042668165.1 Arthrobacter sp. NPDC057388 | reverse complement strand
AAATAATATTGTTTACTTCTAATATAGATGAATCTTTAAAAATGATTTCATTTTGCTTTGCGGCAATGACTCTTTTTTTTAAGATGATCTTTTTCTGTTTTATTGCATGTTTTAATTCATGCCCAAATACTGGATCACCTTTCTTTTGAATGAATTTGCCTACTATTGATGTATGACTTGCATGTAAAACTCCTAGTTTATCAAACCACCAAAAGATGCTTCTTTTTCCGATCATTAAAGGGAAATAAACAAGTTTATTACTACAGGCTAAATATGTAACTCTTTCTTTGGATAATTCAACAGCTATCTGAGTACCACTATTCCCACCACCAACTACTAGTACATTTCCATATGCCAATTGTTTTGAATTCTTATATTGTGATGAGTGTAGTTGATTAATATTATCAGCTAAATCCTTTGATATTGATGGAATATTAGGGGTATGAAAAGCGGGTTAACCCCCTAATTTTGGACACATACTACTCTTAGCTCATTATTTCATAGAATTGCTCTTTATTTTAGGTGAGGCAAGAAAATCATCCTGCCTCATACTCTCACTTCTTTAATCGTTAGCTCTTCTGTTTGGTTTCGTTGATAAAATTCATTTGGTGCTAAATCTAAAATACTCGAATGGATTCTTCGATTATTGTAGAAATCCATGTATTCAGCCACCTCATGATACGCATCTGCGTAGGAATGAAAAGCGAACCGCCTCAAACATTCATACTCTAGTAATCGGTGAAACGACTCGATATGGGCATTCATATTCGGTGTTCTCGGCGGAATGCGTTCATGTTCGATGTGGAACGTTTCACATGCTTTCTGAAACGCTAGAGAAATAAATTGTGGACCATTATCCGTTCGAATGACTGGCTTTGTTTCTCTTTCAAATTGCTGACGCTTAAACAAGGCACGCTGCACGAGTTGGCCAGCGTCGTGTCCGGTACAATGTAAACCAATATGATAATCAATGATGGAACGGTCATATACATCAATGAGCGATAGAATAAAGAAGAAACGCTCTTCACCTTCGATGTAGCCGTATTTAATATCTGCTTCCCACAGCTGATTCGATTCAGTGATGATCCGGTTCCTCGCTAATTTTCTTGGATAGTGGAACTTCACTTCTCGCTGTGGCTGTAGGATATCGAGTTCCTTACATAATCGGTACACTTTCTTTTTGTTAATCTGTAGCGCATACTCGCTTCGAAGGCGGAGGCACAACTTTCGATAGCCATAGACACCGGCTTCACCTGAGATGAGTTCCATCAGCCATTCCTGTATTTGTTCATCCGGTATTTTTTTGCCGTTCTTAGTGAGTGAATAGCCCGGAATGGGTCTGCCCTCACTTACTGACTTTTCTTCTTTCTTGTATTGATAATAGTACGTAGAAGGAGAAATCTCTAAAATCTTCAGGACTTTACGGACGGCATAACCTTTCGCAATCCACTCATTCGCTATTTCAAGCGTTTCAGTAAGTGAGGGTTCTTCTTTTTTAGTACGTCACGGAGAATGGAAATTTCTAAATCTTTTTCGCCTAACAGCTTTTTAAGCTGGTCATTCTCCTCCTCCAACTGTTTGATCCCTGAGGGAGAAACAATATCTTGAATGCCGGAATGATCTAGATTGCCTTTTTCC
>NZ_JBHVBL010000103.1:0-1686 GCF_042668165.1 Arthrobacter sp. NPDC057388 | reverse complement strand
TGTTCATCCTGATCAGCGTGGAATTTCTCCCATGGGTGGTCAGAAAAATAGGCCCCGACCGCCTGCAGGAAAAAGACATCCGCATCAGAATGTCGCTTTCTGATAAAGACAAAATGACAGAGATTTTAAAAGAAATGAAAAGAAGAGATATCAAAGCACACTCCGTTCGGATCGACGACCTGGGCGAAAAGGATTTTCCAATTATGGAAGTGAAGGTCCGCGTCCATAAAAACAGATACACGACCGATGTCTACTATGACATTAAAGCCATTGAAGGCGTAGTCGGCGTGAAGTGTGATACATTATAAAAGCCAATGGGACTGGAATGGGACTGACCCCCGTTTTTGAGACAGGGATCAAAACACCTTTTAAACAGCCAATTGCCGATAATTTATCGGTGATTGGTTGTTTAGTTTCGTTTGAATACGAATATTGTTATAATAATGAATGTATTCTATGACAGTGCGTTCTACGATGGCGGTCGTGGTTCGATCAATGCTGTTAAGATAGAACGTTTCAGACTTTAGTGAGGAATGAAACGATTCGATGGAGGCATTATCAGCGGGTGTCCCTTTGCGGGACATGCTCATGGTAATGCCTTTTGTTTTAACAGCTTTCTGATACTCGTAAGATGTATACACAGATCCTTGGTCACTATGTAACACGCAGTTCTCAGGCAGTGTTGGCAGTTGATCAAGTGTGTGTAAGACAAAGTCTGTGTCCTGCTTATCTCCAATCGTAAAAGCAATCACTTCTCCATTATATACATCCAATATACTGGAAAGGTACAATTGTTTCTGTCCATAAGGCAAATACGTGATGTCTGTTACTAGTTTTTCAAGAGGATGATCAGACTGAAAGTTCCGATCTAATATATTGTCGACCACGGCATATGGCTGCCCATTCTTCTTGCGCTTTTTCACCTTAACCCGGCACTGCCACTGATTTTTCTGCATAATACGCTGAACCGTTTTATGGTTAATACACATTCTCTTTTTTAATATAGCTGTGATTTTTCGATATCCATATCGATACTGGTGCTCTCGGCACAACGTGCCGATTTGTTTTTCTAAATGGCGCTTGGGATGATCTTTCTTCAGATTCTTCTTCCAACGATAATAAGACGAGCGAGAGATACCTAAATGAATACAGATATCCTGCACGGTCATTGTGCTGTGCAATTCTTCTACAAGTTCGACTGACGTTTGGCTATCAACTTCCTTTCCAATTCGTTGTACTTTTTTAACACTTCATTCTGTTGTCTCAGATATCGATTCTCTGCCTGCAGTTTCTCTAATTCGGAAGAATACTCCGGACCTTTTCCATAAGTGTATTGCTTACCAACAGGCTGTTCAAATCGATGTGTATCACCAGCCTTATACCATCTGACCCATGTCTTAATCTGCGTATTATTTTTGATATTCAACTCCTGCATGATCTCTTTCATAGGTACGCCTGCCAATCTCATTTCTACAGCCTTCTGTTTCACTTCAACCGGATAACTCACTCTTGTCCCCATAGAAAAAACACCTCCAAGTCTAATTTCGGATAACAATCATCCGTATTCAAACTTGAAGGTGTTTTTATTTGTCTCATCTTATGGGGTCAGTCCCCGATGATGGGCGGGTTTTTTTGCGGATGTTGAAATGCTTTGTTTCGTTTTTAGGCTTAACATCGTAACAGTGT
>NZ_JBHVBL010000102.1:0-1820 GCF_042668165.1 Arthrobacter sp. NPDC057388 | reverse complement strand
GCTCAAATCCAGGATTTGAGGGCATTATCTGCTTGTTCGCGCTTAGCCGGCGCGGGCTAGTGCTCCGACGTTGTTGACGCCTGGATGGGGACTTCCTTGCCGTCGCAGTCGATCAGCTTCCCGCCTTCGAAACGGTCGCCGTCCATCAGGCACTTGATGTCCTGTTCCTGGACCACCCGTTCGGTGCCTGCGACGAAGACCGACTGGTTGTCCGAGTTACCGGCCTTGAGATGGTTGAAGAGCAGGTTCAGCAGGATGGCCATGACCGCTGCCGAGCTGATGCCGGAGTGGAAGATGGTGCTGAACCAGGACGGGAACTGGTCGTAGAAGGCCGGTGCGGCGATCGGGATCATGCCAAAGCCGATGGAGGCGGCCACGATGATCAGGTTCATGTTGTTGCGGTACTCAACTTTGGAGAGCGTGCGGATGCCGCTGGCGGCAACGGTTCCAAAGAGTACGACGCCGGCACCGCCCAGGACGGGCGTCGGCACCGCCGCCACTACCCGGCCAAGCACCGGAAGGAGGCCGAGGATGACCAGGATAAGGCCGCCGGCGCTCACGACGAACCGGCTCTTGACGCCGGTGATGGCCACGAGCCCGACGTTCTGGGCAAAGGCGCTCTGCGTGAAGGAGTTCAACAGCGGGGAGATGGCGCTGGAAAGCATGTCGGCCCGCAGGCCGTCGCCGATCCGCTTGGAATCGACCTTGGTTCCCACGATCTCGCCCACGGCGATGATGTCAGCGGACGTTTCGGTGAGCGTCACCAGGATGACGATCAGCATCGAAATGATGGCCGCGATCTCGAACGTCGGGGGACCGAACGCGAACGGGGTGGGGAAGGCGACGATTTCGCCCTGGCCGACCTTGGAAAAGTCGGCCATTCCGAAGGCGAACGCGATGCCGGTGCCCAGCACCATAGCGAGGAGGATGGACAGCCGGGAGATGGCGGCGTTGCCCACCTTGCTGAGGAGCAGGACGATGCCCATGGTGGCGGCGGCGAGGCCGATGTTGGCCATGCTGCCGTAGTTGGGCGCCGATTTGTTCCCGCCCATGGCCCAGTTGGCAGCGACCGGCATCAGCGTGAGGCCGATGGTGGTGATGACCGTGCCCGTGACCACCGGCGGGAAGAACTTGATGATCTTGGAGAACAGGGGAGTGATCAGCAGGCCGATCAGGGAGGCCGCGATCACGGAACCGAAGACCGCCTGGATGCCGCCCCCGCCGTGGACAATGGCCACCATGGTGGAAACGCCGGCAAAGGAGACGCCCTGGACGAGCGGGAGCTGGGAGCCGAAGAAGCGGATGCCGACGGTCTGGAGGATCGTGGCCAGGCCGCCCACGAAGAGGCAGGCCGCAATGAGCAGGCCGATGTCCTGTGACGACATGCCGGCAGCGGCGCCGATGATGAGGGGCGGGGCGATGATGCCGCCGTACATGGTGAGGACGTGCTGGAACCCGTAGGCGAAGGTGCTGCCGAGGGAGAGGCGCTGGTCTTCCGGGCGGGTTGCCGCTGGGCGGGATTTCTTGGTGATGTTCATGGCAGACTTTCTCGGTTCATGGCAGACGCCTTCGTCTGGCTAACAATGTCTGGCTAACAATTTGGTCTTGTCTTGGATGTTTCGCGTGGGCCCGGTCCCGTCGATGTCCCCTGGCTGTGGAGTTTTTGTCCACTTATTGGGAGTTACGGGCGCTTGAAGTCGCGATATCTGTACAAAAACTCGGGACGGGGGGCCTTGCTTAGGGGGCCTTGCTTCGGTGGGACGTTGCTGCAGTGCTGTTGCTGAGGATGCTGGGGGCCGGCCGGCCCGCGGGGCTTCGAG
>NZ_JBHVBL010000101.1:0-1952 GCF_042668165.1 Arthrobacter sp. NPDC057388 | reverse complement strand
TCAGCATTTTAGCACTCACTCGACAGAGTGTATAAGTGCGCCATTCGGAATTTCAAAGCTTCAAATTTCACAGAGAGTGCCCATTTATACACACCCCCTAAATCGTGGTGTGACAATGGGTTCTCGCCGGCTCGAAATCGGTTTGTCATTCTGACAAATAACCCTTCGGGAAATAAAAAAAACGGCTCCATAAAGAGGAACCGTTTTGCTTCAAAAATCACGTTTTGTGTTATACTGGAGAAACGAAATTGTGTTTTCAAAATTGTCATTTTCGACATGATAACTTTTCTCGTAGTGTGGTTTTGCCGAACCCACTACTTTTTTTATGTCTCCGAACTTCATTTCTTCCCGTTCCGGCTTAACAATCCCTTTTGATTTTCGATACATATTCATTCCGGAAGGATACATGTGCAGCCGTCCGCCTTTTAAAAATTTCTTTTCCCGACCTTCTACGATCTTTGTTTGCACCTCACAGCCCTCTGAAGCCACTTTTAAGGCTGTTTCCCTGTCTTGGACATCTTCTAGGTCTATATCAGTCAAATAAGCGCTCAAATAGGCTCCTATGTTGTCTATATCCTTTAATGACTTGATTGTTACAAATCCTAAACCCCATAGACTCCTTAATTCAGCATTTTTAATATAAATCTTATCCAAATCATTAAAGCGCATTAAAACATGACAATGCCAGGCTCCACGTCCTTGTGGCTCTACCACCGATAAATAATCTATCGAACTTTCTTTCTTGTATTTATAACGCAACCTGTCGATAAAATTTTGAAAATCACTATAAAGTTTTTTCGTGTCCGTCATATTTTTCTTGTATGTCAAAGTTATATGTAATTCATTTGGCCGTCCTATAAAATTGTTATTTATCAAATAACGCAGCTTCTTAAAGGTTTGTCTCAAAGAATTATAATTTTCCTGCCGATTTTCCGAATGCTCGAACTCCCGGATCTCCCCAGTAGAGAGGTCTACAAACCTATCCTTGTCCAATTTTTTGATATTATTTTTCCGGTTCATCTTCTCCATATGCTGAACTTCAATGACGTGATTCATAGTGGTCACTTTTACAACATCATTTGGAGCTATGAAAACCGCGTCACCATTGCGTTTATCCATCCATTTCCCCTCAATTTTTCCTGTAATGTTTAATTAAAATCAAGTTAATAATAAAGAACCCCAAATCCGAAGTCAGTTTTTCAACAAAAATTAGCGTCCTTTTCCCAAATAGTCCCTATACAATTCCTTAATAGCAAACTCAATTACAGCATCTTTTGAAACTCTTCCAAATTCATTGTGTTTTGTAAAATGTTCGGCTAATAACTCTAGCTTTTTAAATGTTTCAACAGTAATTCGAGGTCCAATTTGTTTTTTCTCTTCCATCCAAACACACTCCTAACAAGTTGTTAACATAATTCTAACATTGGAAATAATAGAATTCAAGAACAGAAAAAAGAAGCACACTCGGAATGATATTTCGTTTCCTTTTGATTCCGAGCCTCCACCCCTTACAATCCCCAAAGGCAACCGACAAGGGAAAATTCGTCCCTTATCGGCACCTCCGGAAATTGTACAGCAAGGGGTCACTCCCAATAAAAAGACTACGACATATAAAACAGGTTTAGCTTCAGAGAAAAAGAGCATAAGGAAACTCGGTGCCACCCTAAAAAAAAGGGTGTCAAACAGGCTGTGCCTGTTGAGTTTCTATGCTCTTAGAACAGGTGCCGTTTTTGAAGCCAAAGATATAGCATAGATACCCCATAGATATAGCAGGGATATACCAAAATATCTCTAGAGATACGGGTATCTATGCTATATCTCTCTACAAGATTCCTCCACACGCTTGACGGAAATGCTTCAGCATTTTAGCACTCACTCGACAGAGTGTATAAGTGCGCCATTCGGAATTTCAAAGCTTCAAATTTCACAGAGAGTGCCCATTTATACACACC
>NZ_JBHVBL010000100.1:0-2063 GCF_042668165.1 Arthrobacter sp. NPDC057388 | reverse complement strand
GGCCTTTTTTGTTACTCGTGATAAGCGTCTTCGTTAGTCGTCGAGCGGCATCTTCACCACGCGGCCGTCCGGGGCCGCATTGGGGGCCGGCAGGGAGTTGACCGTCGCGTAGATCGTTTCGCCCCTGATATCGACGTCAGCCGTGAGCATGCCGGGGAGAACCACAGTCTGCTTCCCCGAGTGGGCAGACAACCTGAGAACGCCCTTGCCGAACAGCGACGCAACGTACACGTTCCCGTCGTCGTCCATGTCCAGGCCGGTGGGTGACATGAGGTGGTCGGCGAACAGCTTGACGCGGCCGTTGTGCGGATTCACCTTATAGACGGCACCCCGCGCTCCCAGTGCCGGGTCCTCCGGACCTCCCGGCAGCACCGAGACATACAGCCACCCGTCCGGCCCGCGCTCAACGTCGGTGGGAACCGGCTCGAACCTGTAGGCGTGCCCCGCGATGCAGCCCGGGAGCTTCAGCGCCGCAGCTTCCTTGGCTGTGAAGGTGTGCGGCCGGGCCGGAAGCACAGCAACTGTTTCAGCTTTACCGGACTTCACGTCGACGGACACGATGGCGTTGGCTCCGGCGTCGGCAACGTAGATGGTGCTGCCATAAACTTCGATCCCATACGGATGCGAATCGATTTGTCCCTTGTAGGAGACCGGCACGTCCTTCGGCAGCTTGGCAACGCAGGCGGCGGGAAGATCCCTGAAGCCGTACCTCGTGCCGCCGTCGGCGTTGTGTTTTGTCTCCAGGGCGGCAAGATTGCCGAAGGTGCGCTGCTTGCCACCCGGGTCAATGCTCCTGATGTGCCCAGCCAACGGCCTCGGATCCATGGGGCCGGCGCCTTGGCTTTCGGCGAGGTAGATGGTGCGGCCGCGGCGGTCGGAGCCCGCCACATCCCAGGCTGCATTCCGATAGACGACCGATTTGCTGCCGTTCCGTGCGATCTTTGTCAGCTGCCCCTTGAATTCCTCGCTGACCAGCACGGAACCATCCTCGCCGTCGCTGAGGTGGAGCGGGCTCAAAAGGCCCTTGGCAAGCACGGTCTGTGCAGCCTTGGCTGTCGTCTGGCTGGCAGGGTTGCCGGCCGGGGCAGCGTGGCCCGCCGGGGACGCCGACAAGAGGAGTGAGGCAGCTGCGACAGCCGCCAATAGTGCTCGTTGCTTTTCCATACCGTCTCCAATGTCAATGTGCGTGTCCAGAACATTGAGACCGATATGTGGTCCGAAAATCGGGTCCCCCGACGCGCGTATTCTAAGCCCGGCTTTCGGAGCCTGTCGATGGGCTGGTGCTTGGGGGAGTCTGCGGCTGGCAAAAATGTCATACCCCGGCAGGAGAAGATGTTCATGGAAGCCGTTGGGGGATCCACCGCAGACCGGGACTTGGCGTCCGGTCCCGCTGGGCTGGCCTCTGCCTCAGGGAACGACGGCGGGGGCTGGCTCGACTGGGCGCCTACCGGCGGCTCTTCCGCCGAGAACGACGGCGGGGGCTGGGCGAGCGGGGAAGGCACCGGCGGCGGGGCTATTAATGTCAGACCCCCCGTTCAAACTGTTCCTATGGAAGCCATAAAAGGATTCACCGCAGACCGGGCCTTAGGGTCCGGCACCGGTTTGTTCGGTTCCGCCCAAAGCGCTGGGCCGGCTTCCGTCGGCGCGACCGCCCTGCACAGCGTTCCCGCTGAAGTGGTTCCAGACGCAGACGCCGTTGACCAGGCTATGGCCTGGCTAGAGTCTCACGCGGTCACGGCGGAGGACACGGCGTTGTGGGGTTTTGGCAGGGCGGCTGATTTCGCGGACCGGATTGAGCGGCTCTCCCGGAGGGTGGAGCATTTCCAGGTGGTCGCGGCCGGGGCCGTGGAAAGGTCGCGGACCGCGGCCCTCACCGCCGCCGCGGCACCCCTCGTCCCCAACGCTGATACCGGCCAGGCCACGTCTGCCGAAGCCCCTTCCGGCCCGGACGCCGGCGCGGACCCCAACGCTGACGGTGCCCGGAACACCGCCGAGTTCCTCCGCACCCGGCTGGGCATCAGCGCCTGCGAAGCCCGCCGCCGCCTCACCCTGGCCGATTCCAT
>NZ_JBHVBL010000099.1:0-2923 GCF_042668165.1 Arthrobacter sp. NPDC057388 | reverse complement strand
GATCGATAGACCCCTTGACGCCAGAGCATGCAGCCCCCGGTAACCTCAACGACGATCGGGGGCGCCGAGCCCCTTGACGACAATAGGAGCATCATTTTTAGGGGTGAGAAGCGTCACTTCGGTCCAAAAGGAAAAAATTTTGAAAAAAGTTTTTGACCGATCATTTCGGTCCCAGGCCAAATCAGGGGGCTGCACGAAACCTAGGGATGGCGCACGCCCACACCGGCCAGAATGTCGCGGTAGCCCTCACGGAAGGATGGGTACTTGAAGGAGAAACCTGTTCCCCGAAGCAAGGCGCTGCTGCAGCGCTTGTTGCCGCCGCGTGCATCGCCGAGGGAAGCCGTCGGAGGGACGGCCATTGCCAACTCGGCCGCCAGGAAGCGCAGGACGTCGCCCAACTCAGCCGGATCATCGTCAACGCCGATATACACGGAAGCTGGCTGTTGGGGCATGGTGCACAATTGCACGATGGCCCGGGCGGCGTCGTCGCGGTGAATGCGGTTGGTGTAGCGCGGCTGGTCCGGAATAACGGCCGTGCCGGTGCGGACCTGGTCGATGAGCCTGGTGCGGCCCGGCCCATAGATCCCGCCAAGCCGGAGCACGATTGGTGTGGTCCCGGTCCCCTCCAGCCGCTTCAGCAGCAGGTCCTCGGCTTGGCGCATGAGGCGGCCCGAGAATCCACCGGGCTCCGGTGTGGTGCCTTCGTCGATCCAGGCACCAGCAGCGTCGCCGTACACGGCGGTGGATGAAACGAACAGAACCCGTTCGGGGGCTACGGCGTCCCGTTCCAGGGCGCCGAGCACATTAGAAACGCCGTCCACGTAGGCGGTCCGGTATGCCTCTTCCGTAGGGCCGTCCGCAGCAACCGCAATCACGACGGCGGTAGTGTCCGCCGGAACAGGGGGCAGTTCGGCTGTGCTTAAGTCCGCCGCCACGCCCTCAATTTCAGCCGGCAATTTGTCCGGTGTTCGGCGCCAGCCGACCACGCGGTGCCCGGCAGCGGCAAACCGCAGCCCCGCTTCGGTGCCAAGGTCGCCGCAGCCGGCGAGCAGGATAGTCATGGCTCAGAGCGCCGGGACGGGGAAGAAGACGCGGGGGTCCTGCAGCAGCGCCGGGTAGTCGAACTCTGACCGGTCGATGATGTCGGTGACCTCGAAATTGCGGCCGAAGCGGCCGTCGTCGAGCGTGATGGGACGGCCCACGACCATCCCGACGGCGAACCTGCTGCCGCCGTCCAAGGGGACCGCGACCGGGGACTTGCCTGGGAGCGTTGAGAAGGCTGCCTCCTGGCGCTGCCGTTTGCGGCTCGGCTTCTTGACCAGCGGTTTGGCAGGGGCCTTCTTCGCCACCTTGGAGGGCCGGCGGGAAGTTTCCTCCGCGTAGACGAACTGGTAGTCGTCGTCGGAACCGCCGGCACCGGAACCACCCTCGCCAGTGCCTGGGGCTCCAGCCGCCGAAGCTGTCCGCCCCACGGCCGGCAGCCCGACCTTGTCCAACTGTTCGGGGTCGCCATGGCCCACGTGCTCGCGAAGAATCCAGAGAACGTCCCCCTCGGGGTCCTCCGGCAGGAACTCGTGGCGCGGTTCCGGCCAGACGTACTCCAGGCCGTGCTCGGTTCCAGGAAAAACGTCTTCGTAGAAGTGCGGATCCTTGCGGATCAGGTTGGAACGGTGGCTCAGGTGGAACTCGGGGTCGCCGAGCCACGGCGGAAGCAGGATCTTGGCGGCGTAGTCCGGGTGGGCAGCCTGCGGAGCGAACTCGCGGATGTTGTCCCGGGTGTTGTCAGCGAACCCGCGCTTGGTCCATTCGTCCACCATGGCCAGGCCGTACATGGTGAGGGCGGGAACGTGCCCCATCCACATACGGATGGCGGGATGTGACTGCCATCCGTATTCCGGGATGACCAGCGCACGGAGTGTCTGCAGCGCCTCGACGCGCTGCTTGCCCAGCCGGGGCGTGTCCAGCGCGGCAGCGCTTTGCCGGAAATCGGGATACGGAAGGAAGGTTTGCATCCCCTCAGTCTGCCGTCCCCGGCGCGATGTGCCAATTGAAGTGCCGCGCGGCACAGCCCCTCGTCAAAATGGACACAGGCGTGTTCACATAGTGGACCCATGCATACGGAAGGTTGATTAATCCACTAAGATATCCGAAACCTCACCAGCGTCCGGAAGCCAAATCATGACTCTTACCTCTCCCGCGCCCCTGTCGTCCGCCCCCGAGAAGGCGAATTCACAGCTGTCACAGGAGCCCCAGCTTTTCGTTCCGAAGTACGGCCAGATGCTGGGCGCCGACGCGAACGGGATCCTCGTTCTTGACGAGTTTACGCTGGACCCGGCCGCTGCGCGCAAGGACCAGCACCGCTTCCGCACAGCCCTTGCTTCCGTTGCCCTGACCCTGCGCCGCCTCGTCGCCCTGCGGGTTTTCATCGCGGTGGTGGCCATCGCCAATCTGCCGCTGTTCCTGATGTCCACAGGCTGGTGGATTTACGCGGTCTCGCTGGCCCTGGTGATCGGCGTCCATGCTGCCGTGAACTGGCTGAACAAGCATGAGCCGCGCGTCAAGCAGCGCCACGCGCTCGAGCTGCACCTGCACCGCGAACGCAGCGACAACTACCGCAAGGTCCGCGACGCCGTGAAGTTCGTCGTCGACAGCCCTGCCCGCGTCAACGAGCACCTCTACCTCGAGCTGCTGCACGCCAAGCGTGTTGCCCTCCACATCGCCTCCGGCACCGTCGCCCTCCTGGACACCAGCGACGACGCCGCCTGGAAGGTGCGCATCGTCCGCGAGCTTCCCGCCGCGGCCTAAAGCTGTTCACCGGCGGTTGCAGCCGTCGGATTCCAGAGGTTGATAACGACGCCGGGCGTCCCCACTTAAGGGCAAGCACTTCGCGGGCTACTCCGAGACGCAGGGCGGCCGGGACGCC
>NZ_JBHVBL010000098.1:0-3072 GCF_042668165.1 Arthrobacter sp. NPDC057388 | reverse complement strand
TTCCTTGACAATCCCACATTTCTGTGCTAATTAACATGAACCACGGGAACTGTCAATAAATAAAATATCCTCCCGGAAAAGGGAGGACTATTCTTTAGGCGATATATTAAAGTGTTTTAAATATACAAGAATTTCGTAAACATCCATATTGTTGTACTTCTTATCTATCCAATCCTTTAAAAAGTGTTCAATATGCTTGTATTTCGTATCTAATTTCATATTAATAATATCTAATATTTCTAGATTTGGCATAAATTATTCATCTCCTTTAATGGAGAGAGTATATACACACTTATTTTAGTTTGTCAATAATAACCTGTTATAAACATTTATACTCAGTGCGAACATAAGAGATAGGACATTTCTATCCCTGATACCCAGTTATTTCATATATAATAGGACTTTACATTCAGGAACATGTGTTCTATTATTGGTACAGAAATATTTTCTTCTCCTACCAATATGTCGCATAATGTCGAATCCTTCCTGAAAAAATTCTGAAGAAATTTGTAAAAAGGGGTAGACATGATATATCCCTTGATGGTAAGATAAGGTCATCAAAGGGAACATAAAGGAATCTGAAGCCCTTTAAAGGAAGTGATACATATGTAGAGGGAGGTACGCTTTTTGTCTAGTGAAGAGGTTTTAACAGTTAAACAGGTAGCCGAGATATTAAAAATATCTGAAAAAACGGCTCGCAAAATGCTGAACAACGGAGAAATTAAAGGTTTCAAAGTCGGTCGAGAATGGCGCGTGTCAGCTGAAAAATTCAATGAATACTTAAAACAAAATTAATTCTTTGGGGGAATTTTAAAATGACAAACACTATTAAAAACACTGAAAACACTACTGACGTATTGGCAACTGAGGACATTGCAACAGCATCACCAAGTATTTTTGAACAAGGTACACAACAAATGTTTTCAACTATCCAGGCAACGGACAGAAAGAGCAGCATCAAACTTTACAACGCGGTAAGCAACGCTGAACACTCTCTATCAGACCATATCGGAGAAGTAATTGAAATTACAGACATGGTCGCCCATGCGGTTGAATTAGAGGATGAAGTCACGAAAGAGACAATTCAGGCAATGCGCGTTGTTCTTTTAACAGCAGACGGACAAGGCTATCACAGTGTATCTCAGGGCGTAGCAAGCTCCCTACAACGTATCATTGGGATTGTAGGGCAAGGTCCTTGGACGGACGAGCCATTAAAAGTTGTTCCAAAAGAAGTTAAAACCCGCCGCGGCTTTAAAACATTGACACTTGCGCTTGTGGACTAATTAAATAGTCGCTCCGATCGGGGCGGCTTTTCTTATATTAAATTACTATATACGGAGGTTGCTAGACTTGGATAAAAACGTAATGATTTTCGACAACGGAGAACGCCGCACAGAGATTAAAGAGGATAGAGTGGAGAATATGTATTGTTTCGCTCAAAAGCTTGATGACGATACACAACAGATTATTAGTTTCACTCGTTCAGAAATGCTTGCAATAGTCTCCTATTTTCATGCTGAAGCACAAGACGAACTGTCACGCGGTTCTGTTCGCTATATTCCGACACAAAAAGCAGAAGCCATTTAAATATTAAATTGACAGGGAAATTCGTTTCCCTGTGACTTTTGTGTTTAAAGGGGGTGTCACTGATTGGGAAGAAAAAGCGGCTGAAGAAGAAACAGCAGAAAAAACAAAATATAGCTGCCTTGAAAAAAGTCGGAATTACTGACAAAAAGGTTATAAAGGAATTAAAAAATAAACCTGCCACAGTAAATAAAATTGTTAAGAAAAAGAGTCGTAGTTTAATTGCAAATGAACGATCTGAATTAATTAAACGGTTAGGATTTAAAGTCTCCGAACATTCCGCAAAAAGGTATTGGAGCGAATCACGATTTAATGAATGGTATAACAAAGAATTAAATAAGCGGGCGAAGGCTGAAGAAAGAAAAAGAAAAGCGGCTGAAAGAAAAGCCCGACAAGCTACTGAACCCTATTTAATGATTTACTGGAAAGAAAAAACCGACACAATGATGGATGCAAATGTGATAGAGGACTTAAAACGGTCTTACAGACATGTGAGCGTTGATTATCTTATCGAATCTATAAGAGGTTTTTTAGGTGCTAAACTTCCCGCTGAAATAGGAACAATAAGTATGCATGTTGTCCCCAATAATAAAAGGAAACAGCATAAAGCATTTATGAGAAATTTTGATTCTCTTAGACTGGCTGATATGAATTCATGGATTTTGCTATATGAAGGAAAAGCCGATTTAAGGAGATATAAAGATTTATTAATTGCAATAAATGCAGGCATGAGGGTTTTATATGACAATGAAGAAAAGGCTCAATTTATTGGGGATTTAATTCAGAAATATCTCCCGCAAGTAAATATCAAAACGGCGAAACGTTTAGCGAAGGATTTACGATGGAGAGGTGGATTTTAAATGAGTAAGGAAAAAGAGAATAAAGAAAAAAGCGCAAGTAAACCCGTTAAGATACTTACGCTTGATACTGAGACGCGAGGACTTTTTGGGGAAGTCTTCCGCGTCGGATTATATGACGGTAGTAGATACCGTGCGACAAACACTTTTAAAAACCTGAAAACGGTTCTCTCACAGTATACCACAAAATACGATTGTCATGTATTTATTCATAATCTAGATTTCGACATTTCAAAAATCGCAAAGGACATTTTACCTGAAGCGGATTTAAAAAATTCGATTTTTATTAATAATGTCGTTACGGTATTTAAAACAGGTCTTAATGAATCCCAAATAACTGAAGAAAATGAAATTATTTCGCAACCTATTACATTTCATGATTCCAGCAAGCTTGTAATGGGTTCATTAAAAAAGATATGTGAGGATTTTAATATTTCGCAAGAAAAAGCAAAAATAGATTTAAAAGACCATATTTTGAAATTGGGATGGGCGCTTGACGCTGACGGAAACCCCACAAATGACCCGGGTAAATATGATGACCGGGAATCCCAAGGGAATTATTTTATGAAGGTCGATCCGTATGAACCTGAATTAAATGAATATTTACGGTTGGACTGTGTGGCATTATATC
>NZ_JBHVBL010000097.1:0-3152 GCF_042668165.1 Arthrobacter sp. NPDC057388 | reverse complement strand
CAGCATAAGATCAACGTATTTTAGATAAGCTTCCAAGCGGGCTCGAACCGCTGACCTCTTCCTTACCATGGAAGTGCTCTACCTGCTGAGCTATGGAAGCAATGGCTCCGCAGGTAGGATTCGAACCTACGACCGATCGGTTAACAGCCGATAGCTCTACCACTGAGCTACTGCGGAATAATATAAAGCTTCATAAACAAACATGGTAGAATTAATAAATCTGCTTGGCGGCGTCCTACTCTCACAGGGGGAAACCCCCGACTACCATCGGCGCTGAAGAGCTTAACTTCCGTGTTCGGTATGGGAACGGGTGTGACCTCTTCGCTATCGCCACCAAACAAATTGAGAGTGTTCTCTCAAAACTAGATAACAGATGTGACATCATTCAAAAATATGGTTAAGTCCTCGATCGATTAGTATCTGTCAGCTCCATGTGTCGCCACACTTCCACCTCAGACCTATCAACCTGATCATCTTTCAGGGATCTTACTTCCTTGCGGAATGGGAAATCTCATCTTGAGGGGGGCTTCATGCTTAGATGCTTTCAGCACTTATCCCGTCCGCACATAGCTACCCAGCGATGCCCTTGGCAGAACAACTGGTACACCAGCGGTGCGTCCATCCCGGTCCTCTCGTACTAAGGACAGCTCCTCTCAAATTTCCTGCGCCCGCGACGGATAGGGACCGAACTGTCTCACGACGTTCTGAACCCAGCTCGCGTACCGCTTTAATGGGCGAACAGCCCAACCCTTGGGACCGACTACAGCCCCAGGATGCGATGAGCCGACATCGAGGTGCCAAACCTCCCCGTCGATGTGGACTCTTGGGGGAGATAAGCCTGTTATCCCCGGGGTAGCTTTTATCCGTTGAGCGATGGCCCTTCCATGCGGAACCACCGGATCACTAAGCCCGACTTTCGTCCCTGCTCGACTTGTAGGTCTCGCAGTCAAGCTCCCTTGTGCCTTTACACTCTGCGAATGATTTCCAACCATTCTGAGGGAACCTTTGGGCGCCTCCGTTACCTTTTAGGAGGCGACCGCCCCAGTCAAACTGCCCACCTGACACTGTCTCCCCGCCCGATAAGGGCGGCGGGTTAGAAGGTCAATACAGCCAGGGTAGTATCCCACCGATGCCTCCACCGAAGCTGGCGCTCCGGTTTCCAAGGCTCCTACCTATCCTGTACAAGCTGTACCAACATTCAATATCAGGCTGCAGTAAAGCTCCACGGGGTCTTTCCGTCCTGTCGCGGGTAACCTGCATCTTCACAGGTACTATAATTTCACCGAGTCTCTCGTTGAGACAGTGCCCAGATCGTTGCGCCTTTCGTGCGGGTCGGAACTTACCCGACAAGGAATTTCGCTACCTTAGGACCGTTATAGTTACGGCCGCCGTTTACTGGGGCTTCAATTCGCACCTTCGCTTACGCTAAGCGCTCCTCTTAACCTTCCAGCACCGGGCAGGCGTCAGCCCCTATACTTCGCCTTACGGCTTCGCAGAGACCTGTGTTTTTGCTAAACAGTCGCCTGGGCCTATTCACTGCGGCTCTCTCGGGCTTGCACCCTAACAGAGCACCCCTTCTCCCGAAGTTACGGGGTCATTTTGCCGAGTTCCTTAACGAGAGTTCTCTCGATCACCTTAGGATTCTCTCCTCGCCTACCTGTGTCGGTTTGCGGTACGGGCACCTCTCACCTCGCTAGAGGCTTTTCTTGGCAGTGTGGAATCAGGAACTTCGCTACTATATTTCGCTCGCCATCACAGCTCAGCCTTATGGGAAACGGATTTGCCTATTTCCCAGCCTAACTGCTTGGACGCGGATATCCAATACCGCGCTTACCCTATCCTCCTGCGTCCCCCCATTGCTCAAATGGTGAGGAGGTGGTACAGGAATATCAACCTGTTGTCCATCGCCTACGCCTTTCGGCCTCGGCTTAGGTCCCGACTAACCCTGAGCGGACGAGCCTTCCTCAGGAAACCTTAGGCATTCGGTGGAGGGGATTCTCACCCCTCTTTCGCTACTCATACCGGCATTCTCACTTCTAAGCGCTCCACCAGTCCTTCCGGTCTGGCTTCACAGCCCTTAGAACGCTCTCCTACCACTGTTCGAAGAACAGTCCGCAGCTTCGGTGATACGTTTAGCCCCGGTACATTTTCGGCGCAGAGTCACTCGACCAGTGAGCTATTACGCACTCTTTAAATGGTGGCTGCTTCTAAGCCAACATCCTGGTTGTCTAAGCAACTCCACATCCTTTTCCACTTAACGTATACTTTGGGACCTTAGCTGGCGGTCTGGGCTGTTTCCCTTTCGACTACGGATCTTATCACTCGCAGTCTGACTCCCAAGGATAAGTCATTGGCATTCGGAGTTTGACTGAATTCGGTAACCCGGTAGGGGCCCCTAGTCCAATCAGTGCTCTACCTCCAAGACTCTTACCTTGAGGCTAGCCCTAAAGCTATTTCGGAGAGAACCAGCTATCTCCAGGTTCGATTGGCATTTCACCCCTACCCACACCTCATCCCCGCACTTTTCAACGTGCGTGGGTTCGGGCCTCCATTCAGTGTTACCTGAACTTCACCCTGGACATGGGTAGATCACCTGGTTTCGGGTCTACGACCACGTACTCATGCGCCCTATTCAGACTCGCTTTCGCTGCGGCTCCGCATCTTCTGCTTAACCTTGCACGGGATCGTAACTCGCCGGTTCATTCTACAAAAGGCACGCCATCACCCGTTAACGGGCTCTGACTACTTGTAGGCACACGGTTTCAGGATCTCTTTCACTCCCCTTCCGGGGTGCTTTTCACCTTTCCCTCACGGTACTGGTTCACTATCGGTCACTAGGGAGTATTTAGCCTTGGGAGATGGTCCTCCCGGATTCCGACGGAATTTCACGTGTTCCGCCGTACTCAGGATCCACTCAGGAGAGAACGAAGTTTTGACTACAGGGCTGTTACCTCCTATGGCGGGCCTTTCCAGACCTCTTCATCTACCTCGTTCCTTTGTAACTCCGTACAGAGTGTACTACAACCCCAATAGGCAAGCCTCTTTGTTTGGGCTAATCCCGTTTCGCTCGCCGCTACTCAGGGAATCGCATTTGCTTTCTCTTCCTCCGGGTACTTAGATGTTTCAGTTCCCCGGGTCTGCCTTCTCATATC
>NZ_JBHVBL010000096.1:0-3376 GCF_042668165.1 Arthrobacter sp. NPDC057388 | reverse complement strand
CCGCAATGCCGGTGCCCCCGGCCGATCAGCGCGTCATGGGCGATTATCCGTGTCGCGGAGAAAGGGACAGTGCATGAATTTCGCGGTCAGCGCTGAGCCGTGGGACGCCGAGGACGGCGCCAGGCTCCGCAGCATGCAGCGGGCCGAACTCGATGCCCGCTACGGCAGCGACGACCACGAGCCTGGATCCGCGCCCAGCGCCGAGGACATCACCGTGTTCCTGGTGGCCCGGAACCGCGAAGGTACAGCTGTCGCCTGCGGTGCCCTGCGCCGGCTGGACGTGCGGTCCGCGGAAATCAAGAGGATGTTCGTGCTGCCCGAACACCGCGGAAGCGGCGCTGCCATCGCCGTCCTTCGAAGCCTGGAAACCGAGGCAGCCCGTCTCGGACTGAGCGAGCTCAAGCTGGAAACCGGCACAGCCCAGCCCGATGCCATCCGCTTCTACGAGCGTGAAGGCTACCGCCTGATCGACAACTTCGGGCCGTACGCGGGCGAGCCGCTGTCCGTCTGCTACGCCCGCCCGCTCTGAGGCAAGCAGGGGTTTGAAACAGCGGGAAGGACGACGGCGGCCCTCAGCCGAGCGGCCGGCCCGCCATCCGCTCCAGGCGGCTGATGCGGTCCTGCATCGGCGGGTGCGTCGCGAAGAGCTTGCTGAACCCGCCGCCCCGGAACGGGTTGGCGATCATGAGATGCGAGGCATTAACCAGCCGCTGGTCCTGCGGCAACGGCGCCGCCTGGACCCCCTGGTGGATCTTGCGGAGGGCGGAGGCGAGGGCCAGCGGATCGCCGGTCAGCTCCGAACCGTCCTCGTCGGCGTCGTACTCCCGTGTCCGGGAGATGGCAACCTGGATCAGTGAGGCCGCAAGCGGCGCCAGCAGCGCCATGGCAATAAGCGCCAGCGGGTTGGAATTCCGCCGGTCGCCGCCGCCAAAGAACAGCAGCATCTGCCCCACGGAAGTGATGACGCCCGCCACCGCCGCGGCCACGGACGAAGTCAGGATGTCGCGGTTGTAGACGTGCATGAGCTCGTGGCCGAGGACGCCCCGCAGTTCCCGCGGGGTGAGCAGCTGCAGGATCCCCTCCGTGCAGCAGACTGCCGCGTTTTGCGGGTTCCGCCCGGTGGCGAAGGCGTTGGGCGCCATGGTGGGCGAGACGTAGATCCGCGGCATGGGCTGACTGGCCCGGACGGAGAGCTCCCTGACCATCTGGTACAGCTGGGGCGCCTGGGCTTCAGACACGGGGTAGGCCTGCATGGACCGGAGCGCGATTTTGTCGCTGTTCCAGTACCCGTAGGCGGTGGTGCCCACGCCGATCAGCGCCATGATCAGGATCGGGGCAGAGCTGCGGGTATTGGCGGCGATGAGGGCTCCAAGGCCCAGCAGGATCGCCCACAGCACCCCGAACAGCGCTGCCGTTTTCAGTCCGTTGTGGTGATTGTGCACTTTGCCTCCACTGCTCGGAAGTCGGACACTCAAAACCGCACCCGCTACGGAACCGGATTCCGCGCGTCGTACTTCAAGAAGCCGGACTGCCACCGCGCCACCGCCCAGGCCACTACTATGCACAGGACGCCGCCGAGCAGCAGGACCCAGCCCTCACTGAGAATTTTAGTGCCGCCGCCGGCCAGCATGTCGCCAAGCCGGGGGCCTCCGGCGACCACCACAATGAAGACCCCCTGCAGCCGGCCGCGCAGGTGGTCCGGGGTCGCCGCCTGCAGGATGGTCGTCCGGAAAACCGCGCTGATCGAGTCGGAGATGCCGGCGAGGGCGCAGCAGAGCGCGGCAGGAATCAGCCACAGGGTCACCCCCTCCGAGCCGGACCGCCCTGCCAGCACCACCACCAGACCGAAAGCTGCAATGGACGCGCCCCAGCCCATCACGGACCAGACCACTGCGCTCCCCTGCCGGCGGATCGCACCGAGTGGGCCGGAAAAGAGGCCGGCGAGGAAAGCGCCCACCGCCACGGATGCCAGCAGGATGCCCACCGTGGTTTCCCCGCCGCCAATCATGAGGGCACCGACGGCGGGCAGCAGCGCCCGCGGCTGGGCCAGGATCATGGCGATGAGGTCGAGGATGAACGTCATACGCAGGTTGGGCCTCGTGCCCAGGAACCGGAAACCCTCGACGACGGACCGCACCCCGGCCCGCCCCGCCTCCCCGCCCGGCGGCATGGGAGGAAGTTTCAGCAGGGCCCAGAAGGCAAAGACAAAACTGACAACGTCCAGCGTGTACGTCCAGCCGAAGCCGACGCTGGCCACCAGGACGCCGGCGAGCAGCGGCCCCGCCGTCATGGACAGGCCGAACGTCACCATGTTCAGTGCGTTGGCTGCCGGCAGCAGCTCTTTCCGGAGCAGGGCGGGAATGATGGCGCTGCGGGCGGGCTGGTTGATCGCCTGAGCGCCGCTTTGCACGGCGACCAGTCCGTAGAGCAGCCAAACGTTGCCCACTTGGAGCCAGGCCTGGAGTGCGAGTCCGGCGGTGGTCAGCCACAGCACCGCGGACGACAGCAGCGCCACCGTGCGGCGGTCGTGGGAGTCGGCGATGGAGCCGCCCAGCAGGCCGCCCAGCACCAGCGGAACCAAGGCGAAGATACTGAGCAGGCCGACGTACAGGCTGTCCTGGGTGAGCCGGTACACCTCCAGGCCGACCGCCACGAGGGTGAGCTGGCTGCCCACATTGGAGACTGCCGAGCCAATCCACAGCCGCCGGAAATCAGGGCTTTCGCGCAACGGAGTGATGTCAGCCAGAAGTTTTCCCACCCGGCAACTTTAGCCTCAGCAGGAACTTAGCCTCGCCTTATTGTGATCTAGTCAAAATAAGTGCTTCAATGGAGTCATGACCGATCACCCGGAAAGCCACGAAGCATGGGCCGCGGCCCTGCGCGCCCACGGCCGACGGGTGACCAAGCAGCGGCTGGCAGTGCTGGCCGCCGTCGAAAACCACCCGCACTCCCCGGCGGAAAACATCCTGGCGGCTGCCCGCGAGGAACTGCCGGAACTGACGGCGCAGTCCGTGTACGTGGTGCTGGGTGATCTGACGGACCTGCACATGCTGCGCCGGTTCGAACCTCCGCATTCCCCGGCCCTGTATGAGACGCGGGTGGGCGATAACCACCACCATGCGATCTGCATCAGCTGCGGGCGGGTGGAGGACGTCGACTGCGCAGTCGGCCATGCCCCCTGCCTCACTCCGCACTGGAGCGAGGATTCCCAGCCCATGACCATCCAGATCGCGGATGTCATGTACCAGGGGATCTGCGGCGAGTGCCAGCGGGCCCAAAAGCTTCCTGCAAACGTAAATGACAAGTAATCAAGCAATTAGGAGAAAGATGACTTCGAACATCTCTGCGCCTGCCGTGTCCACCACGCAGTCGGGTG
>NZ_JBHVBL010000095.1:0-3379 GCF_042668165.1 Arthrobacter sp. NPDC057388 | reverse complement strand
TGCCCCGCCAGAACATCGGCTTCATGCTCGAACCCCACGGCTTCTTCAACCAAAACCCCACCCTCAACCTCCCCACCGAAACCCGCACCACCAACGGCGGCCACTGCTCCACCGGCAAATAACAACACCGGCAAATAACAACACCGGAAGCAACAATCCAAGGTCGGGATCGCGGGAGCACAACTTCGAACGAGCTCCCGCGATCCTGCCACCGGACCGTTTCGGTCCTCTGCATGATCCGGAATCCCTCCGGACTTACCTACGTGCTCGGATATGGGCATCTGCGGGTCCGTTTCGACTCGCCGCAGGCCAACGGGATCGACGCAGCGTAGGCGAAAGACGATCAGTTCATCAAAGGAGATGTTATGAGTGAAAATCGTTCGGATGGCAGCGATCATCTGAAAAGATCGATCGACTGGAAGCAGGGTATGGCCATCGCACTTGGCGTACCACTGCTGATCCTGCCATCCCTGGGCTACCTGCCGATGTACCTGTCTGCAGCAGCAATCCTTATCTGGGGTTTATCCGTCCTTCAGGGGTTCCTGCAGAACGCTGCATATGCCGAGATGGCCACCACCTTTCCCAAAGCGTCCGGTTTGCCAGGCTTCGCCCAGCTCGTCTTTCGCAGCGAGGGCTTCAAGGGCAAGTACGACAAGGGCAAGCTGATCGGTGGGTTCACGGCCTGGAGCTACTGGTTTGGCTGGAACCCGATCCTGGCGATCTTCGCCATCCTGGTCGGCGGCTACCTGCACGGGCTGTTTCCCGCATTGGGCGAGACCTTTAGCGAATATCAGCTCGCACTGATCGCAGGCGTGGTGATTTTCGGTGGGCTGTTCGTCGTGAACTGGTTCGGTCTCAAGGACGGCGCCATGCTGGGTTACATCCTGGCGGCCATTTCCCTGATCCCGCTGGTTATCCTCGCTGTAGCGCCTTTTGCTACCGGCCATGTTGAAATGGCCCACATCACCGGCAACTGGTGGCCGACCGACTGGGCCTGGGACCTGCACCATATCCTGATGCTGTTCGGCATCTTTGGCATCGCGCAGTGGAGCGCCTGTGCCTGGGAAACGGCCGCGATCTACGGCCCGGAATACAAGAACCCGGCCAAAGACGTCCCCAAGGCGCTGCTTGCCTGCGGCCTCATCTGCCTGGTCCTGTATGTACTGCTGCAAACGGCCGTCATCGGCGTCCTTGGGGTCGAGGGTGTACAGGCACAAGCCGTGTCACCCCTGATTCCGGTCGCCCAGGCCACCTTCGGCCAGGCCGGTTCCATCATCACGATCATCATGCTGGTCGCCGCCATGATCCTGATCATCCAAACGGCGTACCTTGGTTCGTCACGCGCCATGCACTCCATGTCAGCGGAGGGCAACCTTCCCAAGTTCATCGGCAAAACGAACCGGCAGGGAACTCCATTCGTTGCCATGCTGATCATCGGCGCCTTCAACCTGGTATTGATTTCCATGGGCAACGCCGCCGCGATTCTCGCCGCCTCCGCGATCGGTTACACCCTTGCCAACGGCATCAGCCTGTTTGCCTATGTCAAGGCAAAGAAGCACCCGGCCTTCGCAAGCCTGGAACGGCCTTTCAGGGCGCCGAAGGGCTGGAAGCACGTGGCCCTGACCTTCGGCCTGTTCAACGTGCCGCTGTGCGTGGTGGGCGTGGTGTACCTCAACAGCCTGGAGATTGGCTGGACCTCGACGTGGGTCGGCTTCCTCGTACTGGCGCTATACCTGCCCATCTGGTTCTACACGCAGCATGAGTCGCGCCGAGCGAGCAGCAAAGCGGCCGCGGCCCGCGTGCCGGAGCACGATGCCGCAAATCCCGAGAAGGTTCTGGATCCTACTCCGTGACGTAACCGGCTCCCAGGCCTCCCAGGCCTGCAAATCCGGTCCCCGGCGCCCGACAGTCGCGCCGGGGACCGGACGCACTTAACTGGATTCTGTTAGTGGGACCGAGAGGTTCAACCACAGGAATGACCGCTTCAGAGAGGAAGCCATCATGTCCACCACTTACAGCTTTTTGTCGTTTGCCGTTGGCAGCCCGGTCGCAGGCAGGCGGTGCGGTGTCTCCCCTGTGGCCATAATCCTGCAGCGGGGATAAAGGTCATGGGCACGCTAGCCGTGAGCCTTGTTGAACTGGGCGCGGTTGTGTTCTGCCTCGGCCTCCTGGCCAAACTGGCCGGAAAATTCGGCATGTCGCCCATTCCTCTTTACCTCCTCGGGGGACTCGCCTTTGGCACGGGCGGGATTGCCGAGCTTAGCGGCATGAAGGACTTTGCGCATCTCGCCGGTGAGATCGGCGTCATCCTGCTGCTGCTTATGCTTGGCCTGGAATATACGGCGTCCGAGCTCTTCACCGGGCTGCGGCGGTCATGGCAGGCCGGTGTCCTCGACCTGGTCCTGAACTTTCTGCCTGGGGCAGGACTTGCCCTTTTGCTCAATTGGGGACCTGTGGGCGCCATGGTGATGGGCGGCGTCACTTACATTTCGTCGTCGGGCATCGCGGCTAAGGTGATCAGTGATTTGGGCCGGCTGGGCAACCGCGAAACCCGGGTGGTGATCTCCATCCTGGTGTTTGAAGACCTGACCATGGCCGTGTACCTTCCCATCCTCACCACCGTCATCTCCGGAGTCAGTTTCCTTGCCGGGCTCACAACAGTGGGCATCGCACTGGCTGTGGTCAGCGTCGTCCTCATGGTTGCCCTGCGTCACGGACACCACGTTTCCAAAGCTGTTCACAGCGAGAATTCGGAGGTGTTCGTACTAAAAGTCCTAGGGGCGGCCCTGCTCGTGGCCGGCGCCGCATCAGCCATGCAGGTGTCAGCGGCCGTAGGCGCGTTTTTGCTCGGAATAGCAATTTCCGGGGCCACATCGCACAACGCAAAGCTCATCCTGTCGCCACTGCGGGACCTATTCGCCGCCATCTTCTTCGTGGCGTTCGGATTGAACACCGATCCGGCGTCCATCCCGCCGGTTCTTGGCCTGGCGCTCATCCTCGCGCTTGTCACCGCTGCCAGCAAAATGGCCACCGGCGTCTGGGCTGCGAAGCGTGCAGGCATTGCCCGCACCGGCCAGCTCCGTGCCGGAACGGCGCTCATCGCCCGGGGGGAGTTCTCGATCGTCATAGCCGGCCTGGCGGTGGCAGCGGGCGCCGTAAGCCAGGAACTGGCGGCCATGGCCACGGCCTATGTGCTGGTGATGGCCGTTCTGGGCCCCTTGGCCGCGCGCTATGTTGAACCACTGGCGGAATTCGTGCTGCGGCGAGAGGGTGTGGCTTCGAAGGCCTGAGCGCTCACCCCGGCACCTGTTAAAACGACAGCCCAACTCGGTCTGTCATCCTTCATGGAAGCGGATGCTCCCAGCTGTGCAGCTGGGAG
>NZ_JBHVBL010000094.1:0-3548 GCF_042668165.1 Arthrobacter sp. NPDC057388 | reverse complement strand
GGCCTCCACAAGAGGTCGGAGCGCCCGCGCCGCCTGCTTCCCATCCCACACACATCCAATGCAGCTTCGAAGGAGCACGCCATGACCGCCACTGGAATCCAGGCCGGCTCAGAGGAGCTCGTGCCGGGCCCCGAGAGTGCCTACGACCTGGTCATCTGCCACGAGGACCGGATCGTCTTCCACGACCACTACGCCTCGCCGGCGTTCCGGCTGCGCATGTGCGCGCAACTGCTGACCGCCTCAGACGTCGTTGCGGGCGCGATCGACGCCTCCGCCGCGAATGAGGTGCACGAGCTGTACCAGTCAAGCTGCGGGCAGTGGGAGAGTGACCCGGACAGCGTGGTCAACGCGATCGCGAAGCTCTGCCGCCGATGGGGCGTACAGGTCTACGTGAGCACGACCCGCAAGAAAAGCGAGGCTCCAGCTGCCCTCTACTCGGTGATCACCGAGTACGGCCCCGGACAGACTGTGGCAGAGCACTTCACCTCCAGAGAAGCCCGCCGGACCAGCCTCGTCGAGCGTGCCGACATGTTCTTCAGCTCCCGCGGCAGCATCCCCGAGCGGGTCCTGGCCGACGAGCAGCGCCTCGCCGCGCTCGTCAGTGCGTTCCTCATGCCCGCCACAGTGCTCCTCACCGAGGCCGTGCTCGACGAGGCCGACGGCCACTACAAGCCCTCCGGCCGGCCACTGCCGATCCTCTGAGCCCTGCCCGGGCGGACCACCCCGACTACAACCCTGACCAGCAACCCGGAAGGGACCCGCCATGTCCGCACCTGACACCGTCAAGCCCGAGAACCCGTACGCCCGCACGTACGCCGACTTTCTCGCCCAGACCCGGGAGCACGTCCTCGTAGTTTTGAAGGAGGCAGGCCTCTACCGCCACTTCAGGATCCAGGCCCCAGGGACCCGCATGTGGTCCTGGGACGTCACCACCTGGCCCGGCCACCTGGCCACCAGCGGCGACATCGCCGACGGCTACATATTCACCCGAGAACCAGACATGATCGGGTTCTTCGCGTCGGCCGGCAAGAGCGAGGGCTACTACTCCGACGGTGCGCCAAGCATCGACTTCCGATACTGGGCCGAGAAGCTCTGCGGCGGCCGCTCCCGCGAAGTAAAGCAGTACGACCCGGATCTCTTCATCCAGCTGGTGCGGGAGCACCTCGAAGAAAGCGAGGGACTCGGCACCGAGGCCCAGGAGGTCCACCATCAGCAGTTGGCGCTGCTGGCGCGCCTGCACGAACTGCGCGGCCTTGACGGGGACGCACAGTTGGCGCTCTTCGAGGCCCACTGGAACGCCCAGGAGCACCTCGCCACCGGCACCATGCTGAACCACGAGCGCCGGAACGCGGCCGCTGCCGCGCGTGCTGCCCTCTGGAGCACCGACGGCATCCCCGACGAGAAGTTCGACCGGCTAACAGAGGAACACAACTGGATGGAGCTCGCCGACATCGAGGTCCCACGACATTCCCCTGCCGAGCGGCGCATGGAAATCATCGAAGATGCCCGCTGGCACGCCGACAGTGAGTCGGAGGCCCACAAATGGCTGGCTGAGCACGAGGAAACCGTCGGCTCCGACACCTGGGAGTGGGACCTGCGCGACTGGGACATCCACTTCCTGTTCACCTGCTACTGCATCGACCTGGCCGTGCGCCTCTACCGCGAGCACGCCGCCGCGAAGACACAGCAATCCGCCGCCTGAGCCGACCCCACCCACATCCCGACCCAAGGAGAACCCATGAGCGCCGATATGCTCACCGCGGCCATCGCCGTCCCGGCCGACCGTACCAAGCCGATCGACTTCGAACGTGGCCGCCTGATGGTCGAGGAGACCGCGGGCCCTGAATCGTTCCGGTTCGACGACCCCGAGTCCCAGCTCGAGGAGCTGGTCGAGGACTTCGACCCCGACGTGCACCTGGACGCCGAGGGCGAGCCGACCCCGGAGGTCATCAAGCGCGTCGGCCGCAGGATCATCAACGAGCTCGAAGAGGCACTGGACTCCAGCGAGACGGACACCATCGAGGTCGCCGGCTACCGGCTGTACCTCTCCGGCGGACTCTCCTCGGGCGGTTCCCCCACCGACGCCGCCGACGCGATCTGGCACGCCGGCCACCTGCCGGTGACCGTCCTGCTTGCCATGGGATTCATCCCCGACTGCAGCAGGCCGCTGTCCCGGACCAACGGCAACCCCGGACCTGTGACCGACACCGACATCGTCGACGCCATTGCCCTCGGCCTCGGCACCAAGCCGGAGTGGTCCGGTGCCGACGAACTGGAGTGGATCGCCAACGCGATCGGCTCCGTCCGGCCACACCCGGGAGACCGGGACCCTGCCGAGTACCACACGGAGTTCACGGAGCAGCACGGCTTCGATCCGGTCGACGACAACTTTCTCATCGGCTATGTCAGCCAGTACGACAACCAGGAAGGCGGGGACTGACCTTGGCCAGCGGTGTTTTCATCCTCTGCGCGTGCTGCGCCCTCAAGCTCGCGAACGACGACGAGTCGGCCTGCCGCGACTACCACGGCCACGACCACGCTCCGCTGCAGGTGCCGGCTGGCACCGCGATCACCCAGGGTCCCCACGAATGGGCCGGCTCTCTCGAACTGACCTGCCATGGCCATGAAGACGGGACCATCCAGCCCCTCGGGGCGTACTGGGTGGCCCAGCCCGGTCCCGCACCGGCCGAAGAAGGAGTGCGATGAGCAGCCGGACACCAGTGCCCGATGCCCTCTTCGACGCCGATCTCTGCCAGCCTCTCGGCCGCAAGGACTGGGTTGACCGCTTCGACTGGGTGATCATCGACAGGCGCGTCGTGCACGCGCCTGTCACCTGGACATGGACGTGTCCCACATGCGGAGAGTCCGGCGTCATGCCCGATGGTCCCGACCCGCTGGCAGTCCCGCACGGGTCACAGCATGCTGCAGGACTTTTCGGGACGATCGTCCCGCTCGACGTCGAGGCCGAGCGTCCGTCCACTGAATAGCCTCACCGCCCGGAAGGAGGGACCCACCATGACAGAAATCAGCACTGTCACGACCGCGGTCCTCTCGCCGGCCGTGATCGTAGACATCGACGGGACGGTCGCCACGCACACACTTCCCGACGGACGCTTCATCAGGGGACACCACGAGTACCGGCTCGTCCCCTGGGACCTGCCCAACCCGCCAGTGATCGAAACCGTGCGCGCCCTGCACGCTGCCGGACTTGAGATCGTGTTCTGCTCCGGCAGGCCTGTCCTGGACGACAACGGCTGGGACGTCGGCCGCGCGACCTACGCCTGGCTCATCGAACATGTAGGGGAGTGGACCGCCCGCTGCCCACTGTTCATGCGCGGACAGGGCGACCGGCGGCCGGACGACATCGTCAAGCCCGAGATCTACGAGACCTTCATCCGCGGGCGGTGGGACGTGCGGCTCGCGCTGGATGACCGGCCCAGGGTGATCCGCGCTTGGCAGGCCCTCGGCGTGCCGGTGTTCGACGTCCAGCCCGGCTCGGGCGAGTTCTGATGCGTGGCCCCCGCCCTCGACCCGAAATGGGTCGAGGC
>NZ_JBHVBL010000093.1:0-3830 GCF_042668165.1 Arthrobacter sp. NPDC057388 | reverse complement strand
GAAATCGAACACATGTTCCTATATTATTTAATTTATCGAACAGAAATAGGACAAAAGGAGGATTTATTTTCTATGCCAAAAGAACTAGAAGAAAAAGAAGAAAAATCGTCTGCTGAAGAAACACCGAAAAAAGAGGAACAGGAGGACGCGCCAAAATGGGCAAAGAATCTGCTACAGGACATCCAAAACCTGATGGGAACAAAGGAACAGCCGCAGGGACAAGCACAGGAAATTCCAGTACCGGAACCGCCAAAAGTGGAGGAACCGGAGGAAGAGGAACAGCCAGCACCAAGCAAAGCGAAAACGCTCCTCGGGTGGTTATGGTAGATGTGCCGGGAAGTGACCAGGAGGAACAGCCGAAAAAGAAACGCGGTCGCCCTCCTGGTACTGGCACGAAAAAGAAAAGCGCAGCCAAGAAAAAGACGGCGGGCAATGTTGATTCATCCCAGCTGAAAATGCTGTTACTGACGACAAGCGCGATCGTGGCAGCACGACCTGGGATGGAAGACTTTGCATTAACCGCCGATGAAGCCGAACAGATATGTACGCCACTCGCAAACATCATGGCGAAGTCTGAAGGCGTGGCGGGTGTCGCCAGTGAGTATGCAGACCATATAGCGTTACTCATTGCGTGCTTTACGATCTTTATACCTAAATTCATTATGTGGAAATCCAAACAACCTAAAAAGAAAGAGGTACAGAAAAATGTCTTGCCAAAACGAGAACTACCAAAACAACCAACAGAACAACGAGGAAATGAAAGCGCGCCTGAAAGAACTAATCAAAAGCCTGCTGAACGATCTGGGGAACCCACTAGTAAGCAATTTGGCGGCTCCTTACATCAACTCATCCCTTTCGGAGGATATTGATGTCTTAAAATTCCTCAACCATTTAGAGGGGATGATCGACTATGTCCGGTATGGTGACGCTGAAGCAAGGTGACTTCTATTACAACATCCCCATGCATGAATACAGCCGTTATTGGTTTGAACACTTGGACATTATCGAACAGGGCGAGGAATTTTTAGTTGTGGAGAAAATCCCTTACGACAAAATCCCGAAACCGTCCATCATGGCTGCTATGAAAAGAGGTAAAGGCGTGAAGCGTGTTGTGAAAGCTTACAGCACGAAAGGAAGTGGAAAACATGCGAATGACAATTGGCGATGACGAACACGTTTTTATCTGTGGTCAAACCGGTACAGGTAAATCGGTTGTCGCTGAGGTATATCTCGCTGGGAAAGACCATGTGGTAAAGCTTGATACGAAAGGCGAAGTACACGAGCGCCGCAAGAAACGGCAGGAATTGTGGCATGGCTTGCAGGAAGGTAAGGACTTTACTGTGGTTCACCGATTGGAAGACGTGTCCGAGGTCGAGACGCCGAAAATTATCTATTGCCCGGTCGCTGAAGAATTAGAGCCGGAATATTACAACGCGCTCATGAGCTGGGTGTACAAGCGTGAAAATACGATTCTATGGATAGACGAATTAATGGAAGTCGCGCCAAGCGCCCATAACTACCCGAAAGAATTGAAAGCCTTATACACGCGCGGGCGTTCGAAAGAAGCAGTCGTTTGGGCTTGTACCCAGCGCCCAACAGACATTCCGGTCATTGCTATGGCCAACAGTTCACACTATTTCATTTTCACCATGCAAAACCCGGATGACCGTAAAAAGATTGTGAAAGCAACAGGGATGCCGCAATTTATGGAGCAACCCGGCGGGCACAATTTTTGGTATTGGAAAGTGGGTATGCAAAACCCGGTACTAGCAAAATTGAAGCTTTAAAGGAGGTGATGACTTGGAGACACGAAAATTTGCAGGTGTCGGGCTGAAGAACATGATTGTCATTGCGCTATTCACAATGATGGTCATTGTCGTAACAAAGGTTATTGTCACGAAGCATCCGGTTAACGGTGTGACGCAATTAGTAAACGCAGTATAAGGAGGAAAAAAGCATGAAGGTTAAATGGTTAGTTCATACGTTCATTACTGTATTTATCACGATGGTTTTCATGTGGATTATTAAGAAAGCTTCAGCAAAATATCATATCCCGGTTGTATCTACAATCGCGGCAGAAGTCTAAGGAGGAATTTTAATTTATGGCAACTCAACAGCAACTATCAGCACAGGCAAAGGCTCAACTATTCTCGCAGGCTACCCGCCAAACATGGCAGATGATGGGTACACAGACAGTGACAGAGGACGCACAAACGGTATCATTCAACCTACCGAAAGTACGCCTGCTATCACAAATTTTAGTTGAATTTGACGCGACTGTCTCTCTCAAATCGCAGAACGCGGCAATTCCAACTAAACCATTTTCACCATACCAGATTATCAGAAATATTGCACTGGAATTAAACAGTGGATTCCGTCCTTTTGTTGTGTCAGGCGAAGCCCTTCACCTATACAGCTTAAACCGATTGAATCCAGACGTTCTATTACCTGCATCAAGTCCGCGGGCGTTATCTTACATTGAAACAGCCGCGAGCACGTCAGGTAAAGACGCGCGTATTAAATTCCAAGTCGCGCTGCCATTAACTTTAAACCAACGTGACCCGGTCGGTCTTATCTTGCTACAAAACGAGGAGACAACCGTTTCCCTTCAGATTGATACAGCACGCGCGCAAGACGCGTATCAGTTGGCTACTGGAGACACCGTTACACTGAAGCAATTGAAAATCACGCCGACAATTGAAACGTTCTCCGTCCCTTCTGTACCACAAGCTATGCCGGATATTTCTGTCCTGAAGCTTGTAAACGAAAAAGGCGAACAGTTCACCGGGAACGGTCAAAATATCGTGAAGCTTCAGACAGGGACGATCTACCGTAAACTCATGTTTTACTTTACGGATGAGTCAGGCAACCCGCTGAAGGACAGCGACTTTGCGGGCAACTTGGAATTGGTATTTAACCAAGCCGACATCCCTTACAGCATTAAGCCGTCAGCACTTGCAGCCCGAAATCATTCGGACTTGGGTTATGTCTTACCGGATGGGGTTTATGTGTTTGACTTCTCTAACCAAGGCTTGCCAAACCTCGGCGGCTCTCGTGACTATATTGACACCGAACGTCTTACAGAGTTTTGGATTCGCTTCAATACTCAAAAAGGCGGGCGCGTGAAAATCGTTGCTGAAAAGCTTTCACGCTTGCATTAATACACGCGGGAGGGCTTTTCCCTCCTTTTCTTATTTGACTACTACGAAGGAGGATTTATATGAACGCACCATCACAAATGGGTCTAGGTGAAATGTTCTACCATGCCGCAGACTTATATCCAAACATGGGGTTTATGAGTACCCGAACGTCTACAGTTCCCGAAGCTGAAGATCAAATGTCTCTTGTCGATGATGAGGACACAGCAAAAGAGCATGACGTAAAGCAAGACCCTATTACATCAAAACAAATCTTGCTGGGGTTCGGCATTGTGTTCCTTGTCGTATTCCTATTCTCGGCAAGGGTGTAGGGGGTGTGACTTGTGGAGCAAATCTATTCAATCCTATTAAATAACGGAGCCATGGGCGTAATGCTCGCGTGGTTCATGTTCAAACAATCAAAGGATAACGAACAGACACGGGAAATTCTAACCGATCTGAAAATGGTTATTTCAAAAATCGGGGGTGCGTCAAGCAATGACTAAAATTCTTGTTCTCACCGTTATTATCATCGTGTTTTGGTTCTTCTTTATCCGCCGCAAAAAGAAGGGATAACACATGGAAAAAGGTCTTTTGTTTTTCACGCTGGCGCTCACAGCCATATGGATTATTATTGATGACTTTTATGGCGGCAAACTCCTGTCAAAGATGGCACAGAATATGACGCCTGAC
>NZ_JBHVBL010000092.1:0-3901 GCF_042668165.1 Arthrobacter sp. NPDC057388 | reverse complement strand
CGGCAGGGCCCTGGAGCCCCAAGACCCAGCACGGCGGTCTTGCCTTCCTGTCTGTGCTTTCTGGGCCTGTCTGTCCCGCCCGCTGCCACCCGTCCGCGCAGCTCGATCCGCCTCCGGGATACCTCCAGCGAAGAATCTTTGCTCCCGGAGCGCGGGCCGGTCAGGCCCGGGCCAGCTCCGCCGGCACCGGAGCCGCGCCCCCTCTCCCGCACCCGCACGCGGTTCTCTCACCCTTCCTGCGCAGGACCGGCGGGCAGAACATTACGGACGGGAAGCCAAAAATGACCCTCCAAGTGAATAATCCGGAAAAAAGTCTGGACTAGATGAATTAGGAGGAGTAGGTTTGCTTGTGGGACGAAAAACAGTGACCGGCATCACACCAGCAGACCTCAGAGCAGAGCTTGGCTGGCTCCCCTGGAAACAGGGAATGCCGGATTCGCGGATCCCCTCCCCGGACCGAACCGGGGGTGTGAGGTGATTTCAGCGCAGTTCCATCACCCACCCGAAGACGAACAGTTCTGGCAACGACGAACAGTTCTGACGCAACATCAACCACACTATTCACACAGGAGTAACCATGGAAACCTCCCTCGTAGGAAACCTGACCAAGGCCGGAGCCATCCACAAAGTAGTAGGCGGTTATGTGGGTCTGCCGTCGATGAACGAGCCCGGCACGGTCGCTGCAATCGGCGACTCCCTGCACAACCCTGAAGGCTCGGTCATGAGCGCCGGCTTCTTCGAGCTGAAGGCCTCCGAGCCCCTGGTGTACACCTACACCTACGACGAGATGAAGGTCGTCATCGCAGGTGAGTTCATCCTCACGGACCAGTCCACCGGCGAAGTCACCCACGCCAAGGAGCGCGACGTGCTGTTCTTCCCCAAGGGCACCACGGTCAAGTTCGAGACCCCCGAGTACGGCCTCGGCTTCTTCGCCGGCGACCGCACCTTCGCCCCGTAAGGACCGACCATGCGTTCCGCGTCCATGCCGCCCGCAGCAGGCAAAGGGCTGGAACCTGGTTTCCGCGGTGTCATCTGTGCGTCTTTCGGCGCCGCAGGTGACACCGCGGGTCAACACCCCGGTGTCCAGCCCAGGCATGACTTCCGTTTCCCAGCTGCAAGCCCCGAGGCCCTCACGGAGCTGAGGTCCGCACTCGGACAATCACACGTCGGGGTCCGACTCGTACTCGCCGGCCCACCGGCGGACATCCGTGCAGCCGCGGCTGCAGCCGCGGAATGCGGACTGCAGCAGGAGGAGATCACCCTCCTGAACGACGAGGCTGCACCCCGGGTAATTTATTGCCCGCACTGCCACACCACCACCACAACCGTCCGGCCAGCCGGGTCCGAGGTGCAGTGCCAGGGATGCGCCACCAGCCTGGCCACCACAGATCACTTTTCGCGTCGCATGGGCGCGTACCTGGGGTACGCAGCACATGCCGAGGAGGCATCATGACTATCACGGCACTCCCGGTCGCTGCCCACCCGGCGGTGGAAGGTGGCCTCCAACTCGAGGTGACGAGCGTCAGCCCCCAGACGGACTCGATTGTCAGCATCACGCTGGCTGATCCGTCAGGGGCGCGCCTCCCTTCATACGTCCCCGGCAGCCACCTGGTCGTCCAGTACGGCAGCGGCGTGAATGCGTATTCGCTCACCGGCTCGGGCAACGGCCCGTCTGAGTACACCATCTCGGTCCTCCGGGTCGAAGACGGCGCGGGCGGTTCGGTAGCAATGCACCAGCTCGCGGTCGGCGATCTGGTGTTCGTCTCCCGGCCCCGCAGCGCCTTTGCTCCCGCGTCAACAGCCACCCACCACCTGCTGATCGCGGCCGGCATTGGCATCACGCCGGTGCTCTCACATGCCCGTTCCGCGGCCGACCGCGGCACGACCTCCTCGCTGATCTACGTCTACCGGCCGGGCGCCGGGGCCCACGTGGAAGAAGCCCGGGAACTGCTGGGGTCTGCGCTGACGGAATGCAGCAACCGCACGAGTTTCCAGAAAGTCCTGACAGAACAGCTCACCACCCAGAGCCTCGGAACCCACCTGTACGTCTGCGGCCCGCAGGACTTCATGGATGCAGTCCTGGACCAGGCGCGGGAGCTCGGGTGGTCACCGGCCAGACTGCACTCGGAAGCGTTCGGCGCGGCCGAACTTGATGAGGGCGAGCCGTTCACGGTCAACCTTGTCCGCAGCGGCGTCAAGCTGGACGTGCCGTCAGGTGTATCGCTGCTGGAAACCCTCGAAAAGGCAGGCAAGACCATCCCCAATATGTGCCGTAAAGGCATTTGCGGTGAATGTGTCCTGCCGGTCCTCCGCGGGACCCCCCAGCACCGGGATCTCTACCTCACCGATCAGGAAAAGGCCGAGAACACCACAATGATGTGCTGTGTTTCACGCAGCGAAGACCCAGAATTGGAGTTGGACCTTTGAGCATCACCATCGACAGAGACACTGACACCGCCCTGCCGGAACGCATCCGGCGCTTCCCGTTCCCGTTCACCGGCGACATGTACCGCTACAGCGCAAATGTCGAACCCGCCAACAAGAACGTAGAAACCGACGCAGGCGCCTGGGGTGCCGGACTGATCGACATCGACGAGTTCTACCACGAGGAATTGGCCGACCGCGAGGCGATCCTGAACCGCGACCCCTCACGCATGGCAGTCCTGCCCCACATGCGGCCCGCCGTCTGGGACACAATCGCCACGCTGCTGCCGGCCATGGCCCAGGAAAACCCGGAGATCATGTCCTTCCACCGCGAAGGCAACAAATGCCGCTGGCACAACGGCCTGCAGAACCTCGACATCGAATTCACCATCGGCGACGACGACTCCCTGCCCATGGAACCCATGCGGTTCCTCGGCACCCAGATCCAGGACGACATCGTCCTGCTCGACGTCCGGGATAACACCATGTGGCTCGACGCCGGCCTGGTCACCTTCGCCGCCGACTGGTCCTTTAATTTCGACGTCGGCATGAGCTTCCTGGAAATCCACGGCCCCGTGCCGCGGGTCAAGGAAGAAAACATCATCAGCCGAGCCGAGCAGTTCCTGATGCGCCTGCAGCCGGGCGAACAATTCCGCCGCACCAACTGGACCATGACCGTCGGGAAGCGCCTGGACACTTCCACGGAGACCTACCCCGAATGGGGCCCTGACCGCGGAACCATCGCAACTGACCCGGACATGCCGGACAAGCTTCACCTGCGTGTGGAAGTCCAGCACCTCATCCGCCTCCCCCACACCGGCGTCCTGCTGTTCCTGATCCGCAGCTACCTGCTGCCCCTCAGGGACATTGCAAAGGTTCCTACCTGGCGTGAAAAGTTCGGCCACGTGCTGGCGGAGCTCCCTGACGACATGGCCGAATACAAGGGCATCATCCGCTACCGCAAGGCGGCCTCCGACTGGCTGCTGGCCGGTTAAAACAACCTTCCGCGCCGAGGCAGTTTTTAACTTCAGTCACATGGAACTAATTCCTAAAAAAGGCTGGACTAGATGTTTTGGATAGCGTAGCTTTTTCTACACAGACCGATTGAAAGTGGCCGGCATCACACCGGCAGGCGGCTCCTCCCGAAGCCAGACGGATTCGGGAGGGGACGCCGACACAGTCTTATTTGCACCAACGATGAACAGTTCTGACAAAGGTGAACAGTTCTGAGAATCCACACCGGGCCTGCTTGGACCAACATCCAGCAACCCACACCAGGGCACCGCACTCCGCGGCTCCCAGCCGCCAGGCATCCTCATTAAGTTCTATCTAGGAGATAAGCATGACTCTCGATATTGAAACCTCGGCTGTTGTTGGGGTGGCGCATCCTTTGGATCCGTTGTCGCGTGCGGAGATTTCGCGTGCGGTTGCGGTGTTGAAGGAGGGGCCGGCTGCGGCGGAGTCGTTCCGTTTTATC
>NZ_JBHVBL010000091.1:0-4287 GCF_042668165.1 Arthrobacter sp. NPDC057388 | reverse complement strand
CCCGGGTACCGGTGTACGCGGGCGGTGCCTGACTTCGGGTGGAAATTACAGGATGGCGCTCATGGCATTCCAGCCGCTGCCAACTGGAGCGCTGCCCAGGAAGCTGGTGGCACCGTTGCCCCGGTAGACCCGCAGGGAGCCGGACGAGTCCCGGGCCACCAGGTCAGCCCGCCGGTCCGAGTTGAGGTCACCCGTGCCGATGATGCCGGTCAGGCCGTTCCAGCCGGCGCCGATCTGGGTGCTGCCCAGGAAGCCGTTGCTGCCGTTGCCGCGGTAAAGCCAGAGCCTGCCTGCGGAGTCCCGGGCCGCCAGGTCTGCCCGGCGGTCGGAGTTGAAGTCACCGGTAGCAACAATGGAGTTCAGGCCGTTCCAGCCGCTGCCGATCTGGACCCTGCCCAGGAAACCGGTGGCGCCGTCGCCCTTGTAGAGCCACAGCCTTCCACTTGCGTCGCGGGCGGCCAGGTCGGCCTTCCGGTCGCCGTTGAAATCACCGGTTCCGACGATGCTGTTCAGCGAGTTCCAGCCGGCCCCGATCTTCACCCTGGCCAGGAACGTGCCGTTGCCGGTGCCCCGGTAGAGCCACAGCGTCCCGGCCGAATCCCGGGCCACAACATCGGCCTTGAAGTCCCTGTTGAAGTCACCGGCGCTGACGATGGCCGTCATTGCGTTCCAGCCGCCTCCGACCTGGGTGCGGGGCAGGAAGCTTCCGGCACCGTTGCCGCGGTAGAGCCAGAGGATTCCGCTGGCGTCCCGTGACAGGATGTCCGCCTTGCCGTCAAGGTTGAAGTCCTGCGACTTGATGGGCTGCGCAGTCACCGTCGATCCGATCTGCACCGCACGGCTCTGCACGGGACTGACATTGCCGGCCACATCCGTGGCCCGGACGTGGAAGACGTGTGTTCCGCTTGCCTGTGCGTCCCACGTCTTCGGCGAGGCGCAGGTGGGATCCCACGCAGCGTTGGCTGGCGCCAGCTGGCATTCGAACCGGGCACCCGTGTCAGTGCTCCTGAAGTTCAGGGTCGGTGTGGTGTCCAATGTCGGCGAGGACGGGAACGGGCTCACGATCGACACCGGCGGAGCCACCGTGTCCACCCTGAAGTTGAGCGTGCCGGACGTCAGTCCGCCGGCAACAGCCTGCACAGCGTGGTTGCCGTTGGCCAGCGGGGCCAGCTTCAGGGAGTACGTGGAACCGGTTAGGGTGGCAGCCCGGGGAGCGCCGCCGTCGACACGGATCTGGACGGGGCCCGACGTTCCCGCGGGCAGCGTGCCCGTGATGGTGGGTGCCGCAACATTCGTGATGTTGTCGGCGTTGGAACGGCCGCTGTCACTGGCTGCAGGCAGGTCGGGCGTGTTGGGACCACCAACGGAGTCCGTTGCGAGCAGGCCCTGGACCGTGAAGGTGTTCACGGTGAGGGTGTTGACTCCCGGCCCGCCGGCGTTCGGTCCCACGACGTTCACGAAGTTGTTGCCCGAAGGGGCACCCGTGACGGTGCGTGCCGTGTTGATGTCGCCGAGGGTGCCGGGTGCGGCGCCATCCTGCTTGAGGAAGGTCGCCGTGGTCCCCCTGCCGAAGTCGCCCAGGAAGGCGGCGCCGACGCCGGCCCAGTTGCACGCGGCATCGGGGGTGGGGGCGCAGACGCCCTGGTCGAGGGTTTCGTTGATGACGCCATCAGCATCAGCCGTAAAAGTGTGGACGCCGTACGGGTGGGTGATGGTGTAACTAGCGTTGGCCTGCAGGTTGTCGAGGCGGAACCGGAGCCGGCCGAAGCCCATCTGGTCACCGTCCACCACCGGTCCGTTGGCGTGCGCAGCTTCCAGGGCAGCCTCATACAGGCCCAGGTTTCCGCCGGAGGCTTCGGCGGCGAACCAGAACGCTTCCTCCGGGAAGTTGCCCGGATAGGACACCGGCTGGTCAGGGTTCGGCGGTTCAGCGAGGCAGCCCTGGTTTGCCTGGTAGCAGAGCTGCAGGCGGACCGAGCCGTCCGAGTACCAGGTGGGGAACCCGTTGGCGGGGTCAACCGGCCCCATGCCGGCGGTCGCCGCGTTGGTGGAAACGGCGCCGAGGGGTGACAGTGCAGCGGCGAGCAGCGCGCCGGCAACGGCGGGCGCAAGACGCCCGGCGGTGGAGGAGGGCTTGCGGTGCGCCGGACCGGAGCGCTTGGCTCCATCGGGCACTAAAGGCCTCTTCGCGGAATGCGAGGACATGGTAACTCCTTATTGGACACTCGATTTATGGCCCCCAGTACCTACAAGGCCAAGTCGGGAGATGCGTTCCCAACTGCGTCAACACTGGACGCTGCACCTTGGATAAACGTCGGATAAAGCCGGTGGGGAGCAGTGCATGCACGGCGCCGGTCAGGGGGTTCAAACCCCGCAGCCACCCCGGAAGGTCCGGACTTCGGCGGGAGAAGCCGAATTTGACCATCGATTTGAGGGGGCCCAATTGGGGGTACTCCCTTACAACCCCCACGATTCCCAGCCCGGTCCGGCTTTTTCCAAGTAGCCCGCGACATCCTCGAACCATCCCCATTCGGTCTCATCCCCATCGAAAGGAGGCCCGGCTATGACCGTGTCCAGACGAAATGTCCTGCTACTGGGTGGCCTCGGCGTTGTTGGTGCGGGCGCGCTTTCGCTCCCGCGGGGCCAGGTGGAGGCCAAGTCAGCCAGCCGGCTGAGCAGCGCAGAGATGCCCAAACCATTCCAGTCGGAATTTGTGAAGCCGCCGGTGCTGGCGCCCGACAGAACGGAAGTGGATCCCGCCGACGGCCGGCCCGTGAACTACTACACGGTGACAGAACAGGCGGCCATGGCGTCGATCCTGCCCCGGCTCCAGACCCCGATCCTGGGCTACAACGGCATCTTCCCCGGTCCCACGATCAGCCTCGACCAGGGCACCAAGGCGGTGGTGCGGGTCCGGAACAAGCTCCCGGCAACGCACTCGAATGATGGGCATGTGCTCGCCACGTCCACGCACCTGCACGGTTCCGCCTCGCTGCCCCAGTACGACGGCTACGCCAGCGATGTCACCCATCCGGGCTTCTTCAAGGACTACCACTACCCGAACTTCCAGCCCGCCCGGACGCTTTGGTACCACGACCACGGCGTGCATTTCACGGCGCAGAACGCCTACTCCGGACTGGCTGCCCAGTACCACATGCACGATCCGCTGGAGAGGCAGCTGCTTCCGCAGAATGACTTCGACGTGCCGCTCATCATTTCCGACGCGATGTTCGCCGCGAACGGTGCGCTGGGCTATGACGACAATACCCACTCCGGCCTGTGGGGGGATGTCATCCTGGTCAACGGCAAGCCGTGGCCGGTCATGAAGGTCCAGAAACGGATCTACCGGTTCCGGGTCCTGAACTGCAGCATCTCGCGCTCCCTGCGGCTGACCCTGAGCACGGGGGATCCGCTGATCATCGTGGGCACCGACGGCGGCCTGGTGCCCACGGCGCAGAAGGTGGCCAACTACCGTCACGCAGGGGCTGAGCGCTACGAGGTGCTTATCGACTTCCGCAAGTACAAGACCGGCCAGCGGGTCGAACTGCGCAACCTGTCCAACCCCAACAACGTGGACTACGACTTCACCGGCAAAGTCATGGCCTTCGACGTTACGGACGTGCCGGTCAACACCAGCGATCCGACGTGGAACACGGTTCCCACCCAGCTGGCACCCGGGAACGAGGTCATGGCGCTGTCGGAGAAGCAGGCCACCAAAGTCCGGAAGTTCCGGGTTAAGCGGAGCGACACCACCAACCTGTGGACCATCGACGACGACAGTTGGCAGGACGTCATTGCCAGCGGCTACAAGAAGGCCGCCGCCGAGGTCGACCTGGACGCCGTGGAAGTGTGGGAGATCGAGAACAGGTCCGGCGGCTGGTTCCACCCCGTCCACATCCATCTCGTGGACTTCAAGATCCTGAGCCGCAACGGCAGGGCACCGTTTCCCCAGGAACTCGGCCCCAAGGATGTGGTCTACGTAGGCGAGGGCGAGACGGTCCGCCTGCTCATGGAGTTCGGCCCGCACCGCGGACGCTACATGGTGCACTGCCACAACCTGCCCCACGAGGACCACGACATGATGGTCCAGTTCCGGGTGGGACTGAAGGAAGATGACAATGACCCCAACGACCCCATGACGGCGGCGCTGCCCCAATGGGAAGGCTAGCGGCGCACAGGGCGGAGCCTGGAGCCAGGGCGGAGCCTGGAGCCAGGGCGGAGCCGAACGCCGGGGCAGACCCTGGAACCAGGGCCGCCCCCGGGAACCCTGCCGGCTCTGCCCGGCAG
>NZ_JBHVBL010000090.1:0-4796 GCF_042668165.1 Arthrobacter sp. NPDC057388 | reverse complement strand
GACCCTAAGGTGACCCGCCGCCGTCGTCCCCACCCGCTCCCCAGCCTTGCAAGCCCGGCCAGGGAACCCTGCGGGCGTGGGCCCACTCGTCAGTCGGTTTTAGTCAAGGATCAAATCGTTGACCACAATGGTCTGGTCCCGGTCCGGTCCGACGCCGATGGCCGAGAAGCGGGTGCCGGACAGCTTCTCGAGGGCCAGCACGTAGTTGCGGGCGTTCTCGGGCAGGTCCGCCAGCGTGCGGGCGCCGGTGATGTCCTCGGTCCAGCCGTCAAAGTATTCGAAGATCGGCTTGGCGTGGTGGAACTCGGTCTGGGTCATGGGCATTTCGTCGTGCCGGACGCCGTCGACGTCGTAGGCCACGCACACGGGGATCTGTTCGATTCCGGTGAGGACGTCAAGCTTGGTGACGAAGTAGTCGGTGAAGCCGTTGACGCGGGAGGCGTGGCGGGCCAGGACGGCGTCGTACCAGCCGCAGCGGCGCGGGCGCCCGGTGTTGACGCCGAATTCGCCGCCGGTCTTCTGCAGGTACATGCCCATCTCGTCGAACAGTTCCGTGGGGAACGGACCGGCGCCGACACGCGTGGTGTAGGCCTTGATGATGCCGATGGAGCGCGAAATGCGGGTGGGGCCGATGCCGGATCCCACCGAGGCGCCGCCGGCCGTGGGGTTGGAGGACGTGACAAACGGGTAGGTTCCGTGGTCGACGTCGAGGAACGTGGCCTGGCCGCCCTCCATGAGGACCACCTTGCCCTCGTCCAGGGCGGCGTTCAGCACGAGCGTGCTGTCGATGACCAGCGGGCGCAGGCGCTCAGCGAACGAGAGGAAGTAGTTGACCACTTCATCCACCTCGATGCTGCGGCGGTTGTAGACCTTGACCAGGAGCTCGTTCTTCTGGCGCAGGGAGCCTTCCACCTTCTGGCGCAGGATCGACTCATCGAAGACGTCCTGGACGCGGATGCCCAGGCGGGCCACCTTGTCCATGTAGGTGGGGCCGATGCCGCGGCCGGTGGTGCCGATGGCGCGGCTGCCCAGGAAGCGTTCGGTGACCTTGTCCAACACCTGGTGGTACGGCGCGACGAGGTGGGCGTTGGCGGAGACCCGCAGCTTCGAGGTGTCGGCGCCGCGGGCCTCGAGGCCGTCGATCTCCTGGAAGAGCGCCTCAAGGTTGACGACGCAGCCGTTGCCGATGATGGGGACGGCGTTGGGGCTGAGGATGCCGGCCGGAAGGAGCTTGAGCTCATACTTCTCACCGCCTACGACGACGGTGTGCCCGGCGTTGTTGCCGCCGTTCGGCTTCACAACGTAGTCGACGCGGCCGCCAAGCAGGTCGGTGGCCTTACCTTTTCCTTCGTCGCCCCACTGGGCTCCGACGATCACGATTGCTGGCATGGGATCCTCCCCCATTCGTTCGGGCCTAGCCCGGCTGATCACCGAGGTGCTTCAACCGGAGGTCGGCGCCGTTCATGAGAATGCCCCGAGTGGACCGGCTTTCGCTGTTCCTTTGCAGGAACGGCGCCGCAACGGCCCCGGGGCTCTTACCACCCAAGTTTAGCGGATTCCACCGGTTTCTCCCGTGCCGCGGCACTCTCACGGGACACGCAGCGCCACAGGGCCCGCCGAGGAATTGCCTATGGACAGGCTGAGAAGCGCGGCGTTGCCGACCAGCCCCACTCTGACTGCAGAGACCTTGTACTCCCCGGCAGCGGCAGAGACGTCCGCAGGCCTGATGCCGGGCCAGGGCTGGTCGGGCTGGACGTTGACGTTGATGGCGACGAGGCTATTGACGGCGGTCAGGATGGATCCAACGGCAGACTTCGCTGTCACGATCAACGGGTTCAATGTTGTCTGCAAATCCGAAACAACCGCATTCGTGGGTGCCACTACAGCGTTGGCCACGGTGCTGGCGATTGTCGTCGTTAGCGAAGGAAGCAAGGCCGTAATATCCAACCCGACTGCCGCGATGGTCGGGGGCGGCGCAGTTCCGGTCCGAAGCTGCCCCAACGTTCCCTTGATCGTGATCTCTGTGCTGCCAAGGGATATTCCGGTGAGGGGAACGCTCACGTTCGCCGTCACGGTAGCGTCGACGGTCACGGCATCCAGCGCCGCCCGTACCTGCGTCGTGATGCGATGGACCAGCAGGTCAACTTCCCTCTCCACCTGGGCAATGTTCTCCGCGGTGAGGACGACTGGGCTGTTCGGCGCCGAGTCCCCACTGATGGAACCGCCTCCAGGCAGCTTCGTGAAGTCGATGCGGACCTCGCCGGTATTCATGGTGATGGTCACGGAACCTTCGGACTGTGGTTCCAGCATCACGTCTCGTACGGGGTCGAGGTTCAGTCCACTCAGTGATGCCTTTGTTGTAGCGGTCACCACACCCAGATCGTCGAGGACGTTCTCGACGTCGCTGGTAAGGGACTGGATGAGGTTACTCTCCAGGTCATCCAGTGTGGCGGGAAGCGCGTTCAGGGCAGCGTCCGCCGGAGGGGCCACCGCCCCCACGGCAGGCACGTCGGCGTTCAGGTCCAGGCTGGCGATGCCGTAGTCGCGCCCGACGGCGGGGGTTGGGTCCAGCGCCGGCCAGCCGCTGGTCATCACGCACCCGTTCAGTGTGGTGGATGAGGCGACCGCGCCGACGTCGAGCGTTACACCCGCCAGCGACGTCGGGACAAGCCGGCCAAGCGAAATGCTCGCAGCCTTGGGCGCAGTGGCCGCACCGTTGGCGGTGCCGCCCACGTCAATGGCTCCGGACTGGTCGGACACCAGTCCGGAGGCGCCCTTTACCTGCCCGCTCCCCTTTGCCTGCGCCCACTGCGTGTAGGTGCCGATCCCGCCAACCGGAGCCCCGAGGCCCACGCCTGCTTCAACTGCCGTTCCGCCCAGTACCGTGACGGGCAGTTTGCTGATGAAGGCGTCCGTAGTACCGGGCACCGGAGTGGCGGTGGCCGGCACCGGTGATGCTGTGGTGCCGTTGTTCGTCACGGTGAGGCCCTCGACACCCAGAACCGAGTCCAGGCTCGTGTTCAGGACGGTGCCCGTCAGCTGCCGGGCCCAGGATTGCGTGGTGAAGAGGGTGTTTGTGGAGCAGTCGCCGGGCGACCCGACGCCGACGGCGCCGCTTACCCGTTCGTCGTCGGTCCAGGCGGCACTGGTGACGGTGGTCCCGGCGGCGAGTGCGATGGCCGCCGCGGCGGCTACCAGCAGGGAATGGCGGGGCCTGTGGACGACGGCATGCGCTGCCCTTTTCATGCTCCCCGTCATCGGGTGGTCCTGGAGGAGGGGCGGGAGCCGCGGAAGGCGGCAACAACGGCAGCGCCAAGCAACAGCAGGGCGCCGCCGGCGAAGAGTGCCGGGAGGACGGCTGCGCCGGTTTCACCCAAACCGGTATCCCCCAGGCTGTGACCCAACGGAGGGCTGCTGCCCGCATGGCCATTGTCCTCCGGCGGCCCGGCATCTCCCGGCTGGGCCGGTCCCGGCGACTGGCCTGGATCCGGGGACTGCCCCGGCCCCGGCGACTGGCTTGGCCCCGGTGATTGGCTTGGCTCCGGCGATGGCTCCGGATCCGGAAAGCCTGCGCCGCCGGTGTCCTCCCCCGTGGCACTGACACCTATCCCCAGCGTCAGTGAAGAGCCACCGGCTTCTGCAGGGCCCGCGGGCCGGGCAAGCGTAAACCGTAGAAAGGACGTCGTCCCGGCGCTTAGCTTATTGAGCGGTATTTGGACATCCTGCCGCAGCGCGGCCAGTGTGGTGGATGGAATCCTGGAAATGGAACCGGACGGGCAGCTCAGGTTTTCGTTGAGGCCACTGGTCCCCTCCCACTGCACGGAGCATTCCTCCACAGAGACCGCGTACCTGTCCGTTCCGGCGATTTCCCCGGCAGCGGTCACCTGCAGCATGGATGACGCCGTCGGTTCCGTCATGGTCAGGCCGATCTGCCAGCTGAAGGACTCGGCCGGCTCAAGGACGGGCAGTGTCAACGGATAAACGGAGGACGAGAGTGAGAGCAGACCGGGAGCCCCGGTCTCGGGCACCGGAACCAAGTCTTCCGCGGCCACGGCGGCAGCCTGGGTCGCGGCCATGGCCACCAGGACAGCCGCGCACGCGGCACCGCCACGCATCATGGCCATCTTCCATGACGGCATTCCAACACCTCCTCTTTGAGCGACCGCACAACTTCTTTTGGGGCCCGCAGCTTCGTCAGGGGCCAGGGCTACGGGGCTCCCGCTTCGGCCAGTACGCCCAGAGCACCAGCGCGGCCAAGGCAAGCGTGGCACCACCAATGAAGCCAGGGCCTCGCGCAGTCATCACCCAGGAACCGACCGCCGGCACTGTCACCAGTACTTTCCGGGCGGTGGCAACCTCGTACGGCAGGGGGTCCTGCGAGCTGTTCGCATCGCCCTTGAGGATCAGGGACGTCCGGCCGCCGGCCGTGTCCGGCCGCGTCACGGAGACCACGCGGTGCGTGATCAGCACGTTTGACCCCTCCCGCTTGACCGACACGACGTCGCCCGGCACCAGATCCGCTGCCTTGACCTGGACAGTAAGGGACAGGGCACCCACCGGATACTGCGGCTCCATGGAACCGGTCCGGAAAACGACAAAGGACGCCTTGAAGACGAAACCGAGGATCAGAGCCAGGATGCACAGCAGCCCCAGAACGGCGACGCAAGTCAGCGCGACTTCGCGGACAACCGTCAGGATACGCAGCAGGACCGCCGTCCCGGGCGGGGCGCGCGGGCCCGGGGGGCGGGGGGGGGGGGTTTTAAAAAAAAAAAAAACCCCCCACACCACGTCATCAG
>NZ_JBHVBL010000089.1:0-5262 GCF_042668165.1 Arthrobacter sp. NPDC057388 | reverse complement strand
GGCCCGGCATGATGCCGGGCCCGGGTTTGATCCGCCCGCGGAATATACGCCACACGGAATATCGGGGACGTCTACCGGAACAGTGCGCTGTAGGTTCCCATGATGATCCGGTCGCCGGGCGTCGACTTTCTCATGTAGTCGACCACTGCCCAGTCGTCGAGCGAGATGCAGCCCGCGGTCGGGACCTTGTTCATGTGCAGGAAGATGGCGAAGCCGGCGTCCTGCACGATGTTGGGCCGGTTGTAGTTGATGACCACGCCCTGACGGTAGTCATGGGTGGCGCGCGTGGCGAAGTACCACATGTTCTCGTCCCAGCCCACCCAGGAGGAGGACTCGAAGTACTTGTTGTACGTCGCGGTCCACGGATTGCCGCCCCAGCGGGACCGGGGGTTCAGCGTGCGGTACGGCAGCCGCGTTCCCGGGTTTCCCAGGCCGAAGGCCTCAGTCACCGAATACGATCCGGTGGGTGAGTACAGGTTCCTGGTGGGGCCAGATGGCACGCCGGGTGCCTTGAACCCGGACGCGCCCACATATCCGTCGGTCCTCCAGTCCGGGAAGTACATCCCCGCGATCCGGACGCAGTACAGGTTCGTGGCCCGCGACTGCCCGTAGCCCTGGGCGAAGGTCAGCAGCACGCGGTTGGCGCCGTACGTGGAGTACCTGGACTGTCCGTTGTTCAGCTTTTGGCATTCCGTGACGGGGTACACGCGGCTGCCCGCCGGTGCCGTCCAGCTGATGAAACCGCGCTGGAACGACTGGGCGCATCCGGCACCCAGGCAGCGGAGGTCTGTTGTTGGATAGCCAAGGGATCCCCGGTGCGCGCCGGCGGCGGCGTACCTGCTGCCGATCGCCCCCCGGGACGACCATGCGCCCGTGGCAGGGGACCAGTAGATGGTTCCAAACTGGAAGCGCTGGATGCATCCGCTCGCCGGCTGCCCGCAGGCTTCCGACCCGACCGGGTAGCCGAGTGAGCCGCGATGGGCACCGGAGGCGCTGTACCTGCCGCCGATTGCGCCCTTCACGGTCCAGGCTCCGGTCGTGGGGGACCAGTAGATGGTTCCGCCCTGAAAGCTCTGCAGGCACCCGCCTGCCCGCTGTCCGCACACCTGGGTGGCCCGGGGATACCCCAGGAACCCGTTCTGGCTGCCGCTGGCCGCCCACCGTGCCGCGATGCCGCCGCGGACAATGTGGGCTCCGGTGGACGGGCTCCAGTAGATGGTGCCGCCGCTGAAACCCTGGGAGCAGCCGCCGTTGCGAAGGCCGCAGGTTTCCCTGGTGGTCGGCAGGCCCAGGCCGGATTCGCTGCCGCGCTCCACCCAGCGCATGCCGATGGCCCCTTTGGACCAGATTTGGAATATCCCGCGGGACGTGGAGGTGAGGATCCGTCCGCTTGAGAACCGCTGGATGGTTCCGGTGCCCACCGGGGTTTCATCCTGCACCGGGAAACCGTAGGTGGACAACGCTCCACCGGCATGCCATGCGGGGCCGGTGCGGCCGGAATCTGCCAGCACCGGGTGCGCTCCGGTCGCCGCGGTCCAGAAAATCCATCCGCCCTCGAAGTGTTGTTTGCAGAGCCCTGCTGCGCACACCATCGCGGCGGTGGGGCTTCCGAGTTTTCCGGCCGCGCCGCCCATTTCGGCGTACTTGCTCCCGATGGCCCCGCTCGTGGTGAATTCGGGTTCGGGGTCGGGTGCCGGGTCGGTGGCCGGCGGTTCCGTCACAGCCGGATCGGTGACGGCCGGTTCCGTTACGGACGGGTCCGACGGCGGCTCCGGCGCGGCAGGGTCCGTTACCGGATCAGGGGCCGGCTCCGTTGCCGGGTCGGTGACAGGGCCGGTCGCGGGTTCCGTCGCGGGAGCCGGATCAGTGGTTTCTGCGGTGGCGCCTGTGGTGGCAGCTGCCGGCGTCGACGGGTCGGTGGCCTGGACCGTCGGTGCAGTCTCGGTGCCAACGGCGAGGGCGGGGGAGGACGCGAGTGGTCCGGCCGCCAGGCTCAGGAGCAGGGCAGCCGTAAGGATTGGTTTTTTCACGAAGCGTCCTCCACCGACACAACCGGTTCGCACGTGCCGGTCTGGCCCGCGGTCCTGGCGAAGTTCTCTGCAGAAATCTCAGCCGTCTTCCCTGCCTGCACGGTTTCCGTGATCAGGGTGTGGCCCTGGACGGCCGCGCCCACCGTGACGGCGATGGCCACGGTGTAGGTCTTGGCTTTGTCCGAGGCGTTGGCCAGGGTGCCCTTGAACGACCACTGGCCGTCGGGACCGGCCGCGCAGGTGTGCTCCTGCAGGGCATCGATCGCGTTCAGCGACGTCGACACATCAGTGGGCAGGGCAGGGGCCGTAGTGGGTGGTGAGGATTCCAGCGGCGGCTGGGAGGCCGCCGTCGTACTGGTTTGTGACGGTGAAGCGCTGGGGCTGGTTCCGGACGGGGCTGTGCCCCCGCCGGAACACCCCGAGGCTGCCAGCAGCAGCGCCGCCGGCAGCAGTAGTGCTCTCTTTCTCATAGTCCCCCCTGAAAAGTGGCGCGAGTGCCGGCGTCCGCATGAGACGGTGCGGATGCCATGGCCGGGAACGCATCCCCGGCCATGGTGCTCAGAGTAGCCGCAAGAGAGGCTTCAAAGGGAGCCTTTTCTCCAGTCGAATTACTGTTTCGCTGCCGAATGCGGGAACGGGCGGACGGACACCCGGAAAGGGGCAAAAGCGCGCGGAATGTTGCCCCCGTCACGGAGCTCTCCGGAAATCTTGTACGATGGATGGGCCGTGCGAACCTTCGATGCTCCACGAGTTTTTGTACAGATACCGTCCTCAAGAGGGGCTAAAAGTCGAATTATCTGTACAAAAACTCCAGGTTCCGGAACCGGCAGTGCCGTTACCCAAGGCAAACCCCCGACCCAACAAGGAACAGTTGTGCCTCAAAGTACCCCCACAGAACTTATGAGCCCGACGGCTCCATCCGCCGCCGTCGACTCGACCCTCAGCGCCGAGGGCTACAAGAAGACCCTGAGCCGGCGCCACGTCACCATGATCGCGATGGGCGGCGCCATCGGCGTGGGCCTCTTCATGGGAGCCGGCGGCCGCCTGGCCTCCACGGGCCCGGCCCTGATTTTCTCCTACGCCATTGCCGGCGTCATCGCCTACCTGCTGATGCGGGCCCTCGGCGAGCTGATCATGTACCGGCAGACCTCCGGCTCCTTCGTGAGCTACGCCGGCGAGCTGTTCGGCAAGAAGGGCGCCTACCTGTCCGGCTGGATGTACTTCATCAACTGGGCCATGACCGGCATCGCGGAGCTGATCGCGATCGGCCTCTACTTCCAGTTCTTCTTCCCCAACGTCCCCGTGGAGCTCTCCGCCATCGCCGCGCTGGTGCTGCTGGTGGCCGTGAACCTGCTCAGCGTCAAGGCGTTCGGTGAATTCGAATTCTGGGCGTCGTGCCTCAAGGTGGGCGCCATCGTGATCTTCCTGGCCGTGGGCACGTTCATGGTGGTCACCAACGCCAAGGTGGGCGCCGGCCACGCGTCACCGGTCAACCTCTTCTCCGCCGAAGGCGGCATGTTCCCCAAGGGCGCCCTGGTGATGATCCTGGTGCTCAACGCCGTGATCTTCGCCTACAACGCCATCGAACTCGTGGGCATCACCGCCGGCGAGATGGAAAACCCGGAACGCGAAGTGCCCAAGGCGATCCGCGCCGTCGTGCTCCGCATCGTGGTGTTCTACGTCGGTTCCGTGACCCTGCTGGCCATGCTGCTGCCTTCGGACCAGTACAAGGCCGGCACCTCGCCGTTCGTCACCGTCTTCGGGCAGATGGGGCTGCCGTGGATGGGCGACGTCATGAACATGATCGTCATCACCGCCGCGCTGTCCTCCTGCAACTCGGGCCTGTACTCGATCGGCCGGATCTTCCGCACCATGGCCAACAACGGCCATGCCCCGCAGTGGCTGACCAAAATGTCCAGCCGCCACGTTCCCTACGCCGCCATCCTGGCCATCGCCGCCGTGTACCTCGTGGGCATCCTGCTGAACATCTGGCTGGGCGGCTCGCACGCGTTCGACCTCGCCCTGAACACCGCCTCGATCGGCGTGATCTTCACCTGGGGCTCCATCTTCGCCAGCCAGATCGCGCTGCGGAAGAAGAAGGGCAACGTTTCGAGCCTGCCGATGCCGGGTTCGCCGTGGACCAGCTGGGCCGGACTGATCGCGCTGCTGGCCATCACCGTGCTGATCGGCTTCGACACCATGACGGACAAGGCCACGGGCGACGTCTTCCTGCTGGGCCTCTGGACCCTCGCCAGCATCCCGTTCTTCGCGCTGGTGCTGTGGCTGGGCTGGCAGAAGGTCAAGAACAACGAGCCGAAGAGCGAACTCTTCAGCTAGTTTCCTGAAGTCCGACGGCGGCGGGTCACCTTTTGCGGAAGGCGGCCCGCCCCCGTCGTTCTTCGCGGTGGGGGATTAGGCCCTGAGGTGCTTTGCGAAGTGTTCCTCGATTCTCCGCCACGCCTCCGGGGCGGCGGCGGGATCCGGGCCGATCCCCATCACGCGCGCCAGCGGGCGCAGTGCCTTCGGGCCTTCCTCGCGGTCGTTCAGGAAGGAGTGGCCCGCCGTCGGAAATTCCTTGACGTCATGTTCAACGCCCACCGCATCCAGGGCGGCCTCCAGCCTGGCGGCGGCGCCGCGCAGTGTGCGGTCCTTCGCGCCGTAGTTCCCCACGAGCGGGCAGGCGCCCCGCAATGCAGCCTCGGGGTCGCGGGGGAGCCGGCCGTAGTTCACGGAGGCGGCATCGAAGCCGTCGTTGGCGGCGAGGAGCGCGAAGCCGCCGCCCATGCAGAAGCCGATAACGCCTGTCCTGCCGGTGGAGAGCGGCGACGCCTGGAGCCACGACCGGGCGGCGGCGATGTCGGCAAAAACGCGGCCTTCGCCGGTGAGCATGGATTTCATGGTGGCCACAAGGCAGCGGCGCGGGCCGCCGTCGCTGTAAAGGTCGACGGCGAGCGTGAGGTAGCCGGCCTCCGCCAGCCGGTGGGCGTGGCGCCGCATCTGGCCGGTGAGGCCGAACGCCTCATGGATCATCACGACGCCGGGAAACGGGCCAGCGCCGGCAGGCTGGGCGAGGTAGCCGCGAAGGTTCCGGGAACCGCCGGCGGTCTTTGCGCCGCCCAGGTCGATGAGGGTCATGGGCACAGTCTTGCACGGGCGGGCTGTGCAGTCCGCCGGACTCCGCCTAACAGCCGCGGTTTCAACAAAAACGGCGACGCCGGGCTCCCCCCAAGGG
>NZ_JBHVBL010000088.1:0-5370 GCF_042668165.1 Arthrobacter sp. NPDC057388 | reverse complement strand
CCGGCGCTCTCCGCCACCAAAGCCGCGATCGCCCTCGCCGTCGCGGCGCGGACGGTCACCAAACTGCTTACGCTCGCCGCCACCAAAACCACGGCGGTCACCGCCACCAAAACCACGGCCACCGCCGTCGCCCTCACGACGCGGACGGTCACCAAACGGCTTACGGTCACGATCACCAAACTGCCGGCGCTCACCGCCACCAAAGCCGCGATCGCCCTCGCCGTCGCGGCGCGGACGGTCACCAAACTGCTTACGCTCGCCGCCACCAAAACCACGGCCACCGCCGTCGCCCTCACGGCGCGGACGGTCGCCGAACGGCTTACGGTCAGGGTCGCCACCGAAACCGCGGCCATCACGGGCGCGGAAGCCCCGCGGATCCCCGCCGGAGTTGTTGGTCCCCCTAAACGGGCCCCCCTGCCGTCCCCGGTTGCTTCCCGAGTTCCCCCGGTCGTTTCCGCCGCGGTAACCGCCGCCCTTGTGCTCAGCCATGGTGGATTCCTCCTGTAGTGAGCCGACCACTGGCGCGATGTGCAGCCGCTCTTATCCGTGTTTGGTTGTCCTGCGCGACCCGAAGCGATGCATCCGGTGTCCGCATATCTCTAGCAATTCTAGGTGAGAGCCGGCACCAGCCACCAACGGCGAGGGCCTTCCGCGGGCCGGCGTGTGCATCCTCACAGGGAGCGGGCAGCTCCATCCGGTGCTGTCAGGGCGGTCGCGTGGGTTTCACCTTGTCCGCCTGGGGCACGCCGCCCCACAGGGAAAATCCAAGGCGGCGTGGCAAGACTGGCTCCGACAGCATCCGCCAAGGGGGAACCATGAACAAAACACGGACGACGTCGGTGGCCGCTGCTGCCATGATTCTTGGGTGCGGCATACTGGCGCTGGTCGTTGCCTATGCCACTGAGGCCGGCAAGGAAGCAGCCTTCCTGGACCGGACAGGTGCGGCTGTGATCTGGGGGCTGCCCGTCGCCAAACTTGTTTTCAATGTTGCCGCCGCCGGCACCATCGGGCCGCTGGTCCTGGCACTGTTTGCCTTCCCCCCGAAGGAAAAGGCGTATGCCAAGGCACTGGCCGTTGCCGGTATTTCTGCTGTTCTCTGGGCGGCCGCAGGAGCCGCCATCAGCGTTCTCAGCTTCCACTCGCTGGCTAACCTGCCGCTGTTCTCGGAAGGCTCCGGTGCTATCTACGTCAGTTTCCTGACCGACGTCGACGCAGGGCGGCGCAGTGCACTGACGGTGCTGATCTCAGCTACCGCCGCGCTCCTCTGTTTTGGTGTCCAGACCCAGAGGGCGGTCGCTGTCACGGCTGTGCTGGCATCCACGGGGCTGATTCCGCTGGCCCTGAACTCCCATGCCGCCGGCGGCGCCACGCATGCGGACAGTACTGTTCCCGTGGTCATGCACATGGCGGCCGCGGCCATCTGGATTGGAGGCCTGGCTACGCTCCTCCTGCTCCGGCGGACGCTGGGAACGGAACTGATGGCCGTGGTCCGGCGCTACTCAACTCTGGCGCTGCTGTCCTTCCTTGCCCTGGCAATCTCAGGCATAGCGGCCGGGCTGGCAGGTATTGGAACGGTTGAAGGACTGGCCACGCAGTACGGTCTGATTCTTGTGGCCAAGACGGCGGTTCTGGGGGTTCTGGGCTGGTTCGGAGCGCTGCACCGAAAGTGGATCCTCACCAGGCTCGAATCGTTTCCGGCCAGGGCAGGGACCATTTTCACCTGGCTGGCTGTGGCTGAGCTTGCGGTCATGGCTTCCGCATCGGGCCTGGCGGCCGCCCTGGCCCGGACCCCGCCGCCAGCGGTCTCGCAGGCCGCCCCGGGCCAGGCGCCCCTTCGCCTTCCAGGTTTTGTGGATGCGCTCAGCAGCTGGAAGCCAGACGCCCTGTGGATTTTCCTGTGTGCCGTGGCTGTTTTCCTCTATGCGGCCGGGATGCGGCGGATCCGTCTGCGGGGAGGGCACTGGTCCCCGTACCGGGCCAGCCTGTGGTTCGCCGGAGTCACCCTGCTGTTCCTGGTCACCAACGGAGGGCTGCGCGTTTACCAGGAGTACCTGATCAGCATGCACGTCACCACGCAGATGCTTCTGATCGGCGCCATTCCGCTGCTGCTGGTTCCCGGCTCCCCCCTGAAACTGGCCAGCCTGGCCGTTGCGCCAAGGCAGGACGGCACAGTAGGCGGTGCAGAAGCTCTCAACATGACGCTGCGTCCGCTTCTGAATGCTGCGTCGGCGCCGTACATTGCGGCCGCCGGCCTCGCCGCGGTTCTCAGCGTTCTGTACTACACGCCGTTGCTGGACTACTCGTCACGCACCCAGTTCGGATACCAGGCCATGGCCCTGCTGGCGCTGTTTTCAGGTTGCCTGTTCACTGCTTCGCTTCTTCGGACAACCGGCACCGGCCCTGGATCGTCACGGACCGCCAGGCTGGTGACCATGGGTGCCGTGGCCGCTCTCTACGCGGTGCACGGCTGGGCACTTGCGCAACAGGGAGACCAGCTGCCGGATTCCCGGCGGCAGGAATGGGTGATCACCGCGGGCCAGCCCTGGGATCAGCCTGCCCTGGCTGTCGTGGAGCCGGCGGGCATGGCCATGTGGGTCATCGCAGCCGGCACCCTCCTTGCTGCAGCGGCGGTTGTGCTGTTGCGGTCCCACCGGCGCTCTGCCACCGGCAGCGGAAAACACATTGCCCGGCAGCCGGCTCAGGACCTTGTGCTGACCTCGGAATCCTGACCCTCGAAGTTTTGCCCGCAGTCCTGCTGTTCGCCGCTGTTCCTGGTGTTCACTGCCGGTGCAGCAGCGCGCATGCAGTTGGGTTCCGTACTGCTGGCCGACGCCCCTCAGAACGCCGGGATAGCCACCCAACATGGCCGCTAACAGCCCCTATCCCTCTCAAGGTTTCCGCAGGGTAGGTAGTACACCCTTCAAGTAAATCAATTGGACTTTCAACACGCCGGAGGTAGAGGTGCAGGTTTCACGCCGACAGGCATTGCAAATTGGTGGAGTGGGGATCATCGGTGCCTTTGGGCTGGCCGTGCCGTTGACATCGGTCAACGCCAAGTCGGCCAGCCAGCTGGCGTCCCGCAACATGCCCAAGCCGTACCAGCGGACACTTCCCATCCCGGAGATACTCAAACCCAAGAGCACCACCGTGGATTCCGACGGGCACAAGAGGCACCTTTACAAGATCGAACAGAAGGCGGCCCTGGCCAACATCGTGCCGGGCCTCAGCACACCCATCCTTGGCTACAACGGGACATTTCCCGGTCCCACCATCAAGGTGAATCAGGGCGAACGCATCACCCTGGAGATGGACAATGTGCTGCCGCTGTTCCACCCGCAGTGGGGCTACCGGCTCGATACGTCGACCCACCTGCACGGCTCGGCGTCGCTCCCGCAGTTCGACGGATACGCCAACGACCTCACAGGCCGGGACTACTGCAAGGACTACGAATACCCCAACTTCCAGCCGGCACGGACCCTCTGGTACCACGACCACGCCGTCCATAACACGGGACAGAGCGTGTACTCCGGCCTTGCCGCCCAATACCACCTGCACGACGAAGTGGAAGGCAGCATTCTCCCGCAGGGCAAGTTCGATGTGCCGCTGACCGTCTCCGATGCCATGTTCGCGGCCAACGGGTCCCTGGGCTACAACGACAACACCCACTCCGGCCTCTGGGGCGACGTCATCCTCGTCAACGGGGCGCCCTGGCCCGTGATGAAGGTCCAGCGAAGGATTTACCGGTTCCGCATTCTCAATGCCTCCATCGCCCGCTCCTACCGCTTCTCCCTGAGCACCGGAGACCCGATGACAATTGTCGCCACTGACGGTGGCCTGATGCCGGCGGCCCAGCAGGTGACATCCTGGCGGCACGGCGGCGCCGAGCGCTACGAGGTTCTCATCGACTTTTCGAAGTATCCCGTCGGCAAGCGGGTGGAGCTTCGCAACCTGTCCAACAAGAACAATGTGGACTACGACTTCACCAACAGGATCATGGCGTTCGACGTGACGGACGAGCCTGTGGACACGTCCGGTCCGGGCGCCACGGTGCTGCCGACGCTGCTCGCTCCGAGTACGACCATGAGCCTGACCTCATCCCAGTCCGTCAAGACCCGTCGCATGCGTGTGAAGCGGGACAACGACATATGGACAATCGGGGGCATGACCTGGGACGAGGTGGTGGCGAGCGGCTACAAGAAGGTCCTTGCTGATCCGGACCTTAACGATGTGGAAATCTGGGAGATCGAAAACAGCTCGGGCGGATGGTTCCACCCGGTCCACATCCACTTGGTGGATTTCCAGGTCCTTAGCCGCAACGGAAAGGCACCCTTCGCGTACGAACGCGGGCCCAAGGACGTGGTCTACGTCGGTGAAGGCGAGACAGTACGGCTGCTCATGAAGTTTGAACACCACCGCGGCCGCTACATGATCCACTGCCACAACCTGCCGCACGAGGATCACGACATGATGGCCCAATTCAGCGTTGGCATCGACACGAACGACCCCGATCCCAACCATCCGGTCGAAGCAGTGCGCCCACACCCCATCAATCAGCCCGCACCGGCAACGGTGACGGAAGAAGTAACGGAACCCGAGTCCACTCAACCAACCGAAACGGCTGTGCCTGCTACCACAGCCCCGGCTGCCGAGCCGGTCGCATCACAGCCTGCGCCCGCCCCGGCCCCTGCTGCGGCACCAGCAGGACAGAAGGACGTAGTGACCTTCTCCACCGCCCGGCACCGCCTTCGGAAGGACATGACTATCAGCGGCACGTCCAAGTACGCCGGATCGACGGCGGCCACCTCAGCCACCGTCGTCCTTTACGACGTCACACCCGGACGTGCAGCGACACGGCTCGGCACTGTGAAGGCAAATGCGCTCGGGACCTGGACGTTCACGGCCAAGCCCGGACCAACCCGGCAGGTCACGCTGGTCAAGGCCGAATCCAGCGTAGGCGGGACGGCAACAGCCAGCGTACGGCTCAAGTAAGCAGCCACATTAACTGACTCAGGCCCCGGCGTGAATGCCGGGGCCTGAGTTACGCCGATTGCGGAAGGGTCCGGGAAAAACCTGCAGGAGTTGAGGACGCGTTTGGGAAAAGGCGGCAGGAGGTGAGGACGCGTCGTGGAAAAACCTGCAGGATCTGAGGACGCGTCGGGGAGCAGCCGCAGCAAACAAGACGCGTCCTCAGATCCTGTCGCTTCCACCCGGACGCGTCCTCAGATCCCGTCGCTTCCAACCTGACGCGTCCTCATGACCGGTGGTGGTGGGGGTGTTAATGCGGGAGAGCCCCGAACCGGTTGCCTGGTTCGGGGCTCTCGACCTAATGGTTGTCCGGCGGTGACCTACTCTCCCACACCCTCCCGGGTG
>NZ_JBHVBL010000087.1:0-5388 GCF_042668165.1 Arthrobacter sp. NPDC057388 | reverse complement strand
GGGGGTTTGTTGGTTGGGAACCACATAGTGGACGCAAGCAAGTGTGTGTTCTTGGTGGTGTAAGTTGTTGGCCTATTAGTACCGGTCAGCTTCACGAGTCGTTAGTCCTCGCTTCCACATCCGGCCTATCAACCCAGTGGTCTGGCTGGGGGCCTCTCACACCCGAGGGTGTATGGAAATCTCATCTTGAAGCGAGCTTCCCGCTTAGATGCTTTCAGCGGTTATCCCATCCGAACGTAGCTAATCAGCGGTGCACTTGGCAGTACAACTGACACACCAGAGGTTCGTCCGTCCCGGTCCTCTCGTACTAAGGACAGCCCTTCTCAAATTTCCTGCGCGCGCAGCGGATAGGGACCGAACTGTCTCACGACGTTCTAAACCCAGCTCGCGTACCGCTTTAATGGGCGAACAGCCCAACCCTTGGGACCTACTCCAGCCCCAGGATGCGACGAGCCGACATCGAGGTGCCAAACCATGCCGTCGATATGGACTCTTGGGCAAGATCAGCCTGTTATCCCCGAGGTACCTTTTATCCGTTGAGCGACGGCCATTCCACAATGTACCGCCGGATCACTAGTCCCGACTTTCGTCCCTGCTCGAGATGTCTCTCTCACAGTCAAGCTCCCTTGTGCACTTACACTCGACACCTGATTGCCAACCAGGCTGAGGGAACCTTTGGGCGCCTCCGTTACTTTTTAGGAGGCAACCGCCCCAGTTAAACTACCCATCAGGCACTGTCCCTGACCCGGATTACGGGCCGAAGTTAGATGTCCAAAGTGACCAGAGTGGTATTTCAACGATGACTCCACCCGAACTGGCGTCCGGGCTTCAACGTCTCCCACCTATCCTACACAAGCCACTCCGAACACCAATACCAAACTATAGTAAAGGTCTCGGGGTCTTTCCGTCCTGCTGCGCGTAACGAGCATCTTTACTCGTACTGCAATTTCGCCGAGTTTATGGTTGAGACAGCGGGGAAGTCGTTACTCCATTCGTGCAGGTCGGAACTTACCCGACAAGGAATTTCGCTACCTTAGGATGGTTATAGTTACCACCGCCGTTTACTGGGGCTTAAATTCTCAGCTTCGCCCTGAAGGGCTAACCGGTCCTCTTAACCTTCCAGCACCGGGCAGGAGTCAGTCCGTATACATCGTCTTGCGACTTCGCACGGACCTGTGTTTTTAGTAAACAGTCGCTTCCCCCTGGTCTCTGCGGCCCCGATCCCCTCCCGGTCGCTAGTACCGTTCAAGGTTGGGGCCCCCCTTCTCCCGAAGTTACGGGGGCATTTTGCCGAGTTCCTTAACCATAATTCTCTCGATCGCCTTAGTATTCTCTACCTGATCACCTGTGTCGGTTTGGGGTACGGGCGGCTAAAACCTCGCGCCGATGCTTTTCTAGGCAGCATAGGATCACCGAATCCCCCCTTTACGGGAGTCCCGTCAGATCTCAGGCACATGAACAGCGGATTTGCCTACCGTTCGCCCTACATCCTTGGACCGGGACAACCATCGCCCGGCTCGGCTACCTTCCTGCGTCACACCTGTTAATACGCTTGCCTCCCAGGATCAGGTCCCGCGCTCCACCAAAACCCTTCACCCACAAGGGGTGTCAGGCAGGTTTCGGGCGGTTAGTATCCCCTGTTCAACATGGGCGGTTTTTCGCCGGTACGGGAATATCAACCCGTTGTCCATCGACTACGCCTGTCGGCCTCGCCTTAGGTCCCGACTTACCCAGGGCAGATTAGCTTGACCCTGGAACCCTTGATCATCCGGCGGACGGGTTTCTCACCCGTCTTTCGCTACTCATGCCTGCATTCTCACTCGTGTAGGCTCCACCGCTGGTTTCCACCGCGACTTCACCGCCCACACGACGCTCCCCTACCCATCCACACTCCTGAACCACAAAGGCTTGGATACTGTGTGAATGCCACAACTTCGGCGGTGTACTTGAGCCCCGCTACATTGTCGGCGCGGAATCACTTGACCAGTGAGCTATTACGCACTCTTTTAAGGATGGCTGCTTCTAAGCCAACCTCCTGGTTGTCTGGGCAACTCCACATCCTTTCCCACTTAGCACACGCTTAGGGGCCTTAGTTGGTGGTCTGGGCTGTTTCCCTCTCGACTATGAAGCTTATCCCCCACAGTCTCACTGCTGCGCTCTCACTTACCGGCATTCGGAGTTTGGCTGACGTCAGTAACCTTGTAGGGCCCATTAGCCATCCAGTAGCTCTACCTCCGGAAAGAAACACGCAACGCTGCACCTAAATGCATTTCGGGGAGAACCAGCTATCACGAAGTTTGATTGGCCTTTCACCCCTACCCACAGCTCATCCCCTCCATTTTCAACTGAAGTGGGTTCGGTCCTCCACGACGTCTTACCGTCGCTTCAACCTGGCCATGGGTAGATCACTTCGCTTCGGGTCTAGATCACGCCACTGCAACGCCCTGTTCAGACTCGCTTTCGCTACGGCTTCCCCACACGGGTTAACCTCGCGACGTAACACTAACTCGCAGGCTCATTCTTCAAAAGGCACGCCGTCACAGTAACAAGACTGCTCCGACGGATTGTAAGCACACGGTTTCAGGTACTGTTTCACTCCCCTCCCGGGGTACTTTTCACCTTTCCCTCACGGTACTGGTCCGCTATCGGTCATTAGGGAGTATTTAGGCTTATCAGGTGGTCCTGACAGATTCACACGGGATTTCTCGGGCCCCGTGCTACTTGGGATACTCATCAAAGGCGGTACACAGCATTACGGTTACGGGGCTCACACCCTCTACGGCCGGCCTTTCAAGACCGTTCACCTATACCAGCACCCTCACCTCCCCGGTCCGGCAGAACCAGGACAACAAGTCCCACAACCCCGCCCATGCAACGCCCGCCGGCTATCACACATGGAAACGGTTTAGCCTGATCCGCGTTCGCTCGCCACTACTAACGGAATCACTGTTGTTTTCTCTTCCTGCGGGTACTGAGATGTTTCACTTCCCCGCGTTCCCTCCACGCACCCTATGTGTTCAGATGCGGGTCACCAGGTCACTCGCGCGCCTGGCGGGGTTTCCCCATTCGGACACCCTGGGATCACAGTCCGGTTATCGACTCCCCCAGGCTTATCGCAGATTCCTACGTCCTTCTTCGGCTCCTAATGCCAAGGCATCCACCGTGTGCTCTTAAAAACTTGACCACAAAGATCAAAAACATTTTCTCGAGAGAACCACAGAAACCAACCACACACCCAAAAGCATGCGGCCAGATCCAGGTTCTAATATCTTGGAAATTGCTTCTTATACAAGATGCTCGCGTCCACTATGTAGTTCTCAAACAACAACCCCGTACCACACACCCCACACACAACCCCCACCAAAGGGGACCAAACCGTGCGATCGGTGCAGCCAGGAAACCAGAAACAAAGTCCCGGGAAACCTCCCGGTCCTGTTGCCTCAGGACCCAACAGTGTGCCAAACACCACCCAACAACAACAAACCACCAGCGTTCCTGAACCAACCCCCCAAAAGAGGGCCAGCCCGTACTGACAAACGGTCCGTGCCACCAGGCACCTATTTATTGATATTCCACCCATGAGCACCCGCCACAGAACACTCGCCTGTGCTGCGGGCCTTTACTCCTGACAACACCAGCCACCAGGCATACACCCGGCCACCATGCTGTAGGCGCTCCTTAGAAAGGAGGTGATCCAGCCGCACCTTCCGGTACGGCTACCTTGTTACGACTTAGTCCCAATCGCCAGTCCCACCTTCGACGGCTCCCTCCCACAAGGGGTTAGGCCACCGGCTTCGGGTGTTACCAACTTTCGTGACTTGACGGGCGGTGTGTACAAGGCCCGGGAACGTATTCACCGCAGCGTTGCTGATCTGCGATTACTAGCGACTCCGACTTCATGGGGTCGAGTTGCAGACCCCAATCCGAACTGAGACCGGCTTTTTGGGATTAGCTCCACCTCACAGTATCGCAACCCTTTGTACCGGCCATTGTAGCATGCGTGAAGCCCAAGACATAAGGGGCATGATGATTTGACGTCGTCCCCACCTTCCTCCGAGTTGACCCCGGCAGTCTCCCATGAGTCCCCACCATCACGTGCTGGCAACATGGAACGAGGGTTGCGCTCGTTGCGGGACTTAACCCAACATCTCACGACACGAGCTGACGACAACCATGCACCACCTGTGAACCGGCCCCAAAAGGAGAAACCACATTTCTGCGGCGGTCCGGTCCATGTCAAGCCTTGGTAAGGTTCTTCGCGTTGCATCGAATTAATCCGCATGCTCCGCCGCTTGTGCGGGCCCCCGTCAATTCCTTTGAGTTTTAGCCTTGCGGCCGTACTCCCCAGGCGGGGCACTTAATGCGTTAGCTACGGCGCGGAAAACGTGGAATGTCCCCCACACCTAGTGCCCAACGTTTACGGCATGGACTACCAGGGTATCTAATCCTGTTCGCTCCCCATGCTTTCGCTCCTCAGCGTCAGTTAATGCCCAGAGACCTGCCTTCGCCATCGGTGTTCCTCCTGATATCTGCGCATTTCACCGCTACACCAGGAATTCCAGTCTCCCCTACATCACTCTAGTCTGCCCGTACCCACCGCAGATCCGGAGTTGAGCCCCGGACTTTCACGGCAGACGCGACAAACCGCCTACGAGCTCTTTACGCCCAATAATTCCGGATAACGCTTGCGCCCTACGTATTACCGCGGCTGCTGGCACGTAGTTAGCCGGCGCTTCTTCTGCAGGTACCGTCACTTTCGCTTCTTCCCTACTGAAAGAGGTTTACAACCCGAAGGCCGTCATCCCTCACGCGGCGTCGCTGCATCAGGCTTGCGCCCATTGTGCAATATTCCCCACTGCTGCCTCCCGTAGGAGTCTGGGCCGTGTCTCAGTCCCAGTGTGGCCGGTCACCCTCTCAGGCCGGCTACCCGTCGTCGCCTTGGTAAGCCATTACCTCACCAACAAGCTGATAGGCCGCGAGTCCATCCAAAACCGCAAAAGCTTTCCACCCCCCACCATGCGATGAGAAGTCATATCCGGTATTAGACCCAGTTTCCCAGGCTTATCCCAGAGTCAAGGGCAGGTTACTCACGTGTTACTCACCCGTTCGCCACTAATCCCCCCAGCAAGCTGGGGATCATCGTTCGACTTGCATGTGTTAAGCACGCCGCCAGCGTTCATCCTGAGCCAGGATCAAACTCTCCGTTGAAAACAAACAGACACAACCAGGCACAATGGAAATAACACCACACCCGGCTGCACAAAATTTGAAACCAGCCAAAACACCAGACCACACCACGGGGGTGGGCGGCCCGGCAATTCAACCAATCAATAAAAAATCGGTATCAATAAACTTGGCACACTATTGAGTTCTCAAACAACAGACACA
>NZ_JBHVBL010000086.1:0-5517 GCF_042668165.1 Arthrobacter sp. NPDC057388 | reverse complement strand
TGCCAAAGGCACCCGCCGCTGCTGTATCGGTTTGCCGCCTGTCAGCGGACGGCCGCTGTTAGGCGTTCACCCGCACGTAAGTGGAGCCGGTGAGCCAGGAGGCCGGATGAACGATGGTTTCGTTGACACCGTTCATGCCGCTGCTGATCGCCTGGCCATTGCCAATGTAAACGCCGACGTGCCCGCCGCTGATCATGAGGTCGCCGGGCTGCGGGGAGGAGACCGGAGTGCCGTACTGGTAGAACTGGGTGGGCGCGAGGTCACCCACGGACTTGCCGACTGAACGCAGCGCCTGTTCCACCAGGACGGTGCAGTCCTGGGTGGCGCCGAGCTGTGACTGGGCGGAAGCCACGATGGCAGCACCCACACCGCTGGCGGATTGGGTCGCGGCTGCCGGCTTGATCGAGGCCGAGGCACTGTAGATCCCCATGCCGGAGGGTTCGGACGCTGCAGGCGCCGGGGCCGGAGCTGCGGGTGCCGGAGCTGCGGGTGCAGCCGGTGCGGCAGGCACAGCAGGAGCCGCGGGGGCTGCAGGTGCGCCGGGCCCGGGGATGAGGAGCTGATCGCCGGGGTAAATGATCGACGCCAGGGTCAGACCGTTCTCCGCGAGCAGAACATCGAGGCTTACCCCGTGGCTGGCCGCGATGGCACCGAGCGTGTCGCCGGAAACAACGGTGTACGGTGCGCCGGCAACGGCGGATCCAGCCGGCGCGGGAACTGCCGGCGTGGCCGGGGCTGCCAGCGCCTGGCCTGCTGCGGATTGGACGGCAGCGGCGGCACCGGTGGCGGCCTGGCTGGCGGAAGTGCCCGGGGTCTCCGGAGCGTAGGCGCCGGCGTGGGCAGGTGCACCTGCGCCGAAGAGAAGCCCGGAGGCGACCGCTGCAGCGGCAGCCGGCTTGGCAACCGTGGCGGCGTTGGACTTGAGGGAATACGACAGCCCCTGCAGGGCGATGGAGGTCGTAGGGGTGGCGCGATGACGCGCGGCAGTGGACTTACGTGACATGGTGATGTGCCTCTCCCATGCCTGCGGGGTTAGCTGTCGGGTTCGGATGGGAGTCACCCGGTCCTGACGGCCGCTGGGCGGCGCGCCGGACTTAACCCCAAGGCCTCGGAGGCAAGGCCGGTACTAACGTGGTTCCCCCGTCCCTGCCTGTTGGTCGTAGCGAACGGATCCCGGTCAGCGGCAGGGCTCGGCATTCTGCCCGGGAATGCCCTGAGCGGAAACCAGGGCACTCGCCGAGGCTACCGCACCTCCGCACCAAAAGTCACATTTAGATAACGCGGCGCGCCGAAGCGCTCAGGAACAGGTTTTCAGAGTATGGCTCCCCGGCGCACACTTACAGGGCCTTGACCGCACCAAGCACCTTCGTCAGGGATTCCTTGGCGTCACCGAACAGCAGGGTGGTCTGCGGTTCGTACATGAGGTCGTTTTCGATACCGGCGAACCCCGGTCGCATGGACCGCTTGAGGAACACCACCTGACGCGCGTCCGCCACTTCAAGGATCGGCATCCCGTAGATCGGCGAACCGGCGGTGGTCTTGGCCGCCGGGTTCACGACGTCGTTCGCGCCCACCACCAGCGCGACGTCGGCGGTGCGGAACTCAGAGTTGATCTCGCCCATCTCCTTGAGCGATTCGTAAGGCACATTGGCCTCGGCAAGCAGCACGTTCATGTGACCGGGCATGCGCCCCGCGACCGGATGGATGGCGAAGTCCACACGGATACCCCTGGATTCCAGGGCCTGCGCCAGCTCCGCGGCCGTGTGCTGTCCCTGTGCGACGGCCAGCCCGTATCCGGGCACGATTATCACGCGCTGGGCGTAACCCAGCAGCACCGCCACGTCCTCCGGGCTGGACGAGCGGACCGGACGGTCGCTCACGGCAGTGGATCCCGCCGTCGAACCTCCCCGGAAAGCGCCAAACAGGATGCCGGCCACGCTGCGGCCCATGGCCGCTGCCATCGCCCGGGTGAGGATGGTGCCCGACGCACCGACGAGCGTTCCGGCCACCACCAGCAGGACGTTCCCCAGCACCAGACCGGACGCCGCCACAGCCAGGCCGGTGAAGGCGTTAAGCAGCGAGATGACGATCGGCACATCGGCGCCGCCCACCGGCAGGACCAGCAGCACGCCGGCCAGCAGGCCCAGCAACAGGAGCAGCAGCGCCAGGACCAGCGACCCGCCCAGCACGACGGCGGCCGCGGCACCTACAGCAGCGAGCAGCACGGCCCCCATCAGAACCGGCAGCCCGGGGAAAACGACCGGACGGGTGGTCATGAGTTCCTGCAGCTTCGCGAACGTCACGGCGGACCCGGCAAAGGACACCGCCCCCACCAGCAGGGTGAAGACGACGGCGACCCGCACCCAGGCGTCCTCCGCATGCGGCAGTTCCAGCAGAGCCACGAGGGCGGCGGCGCCCCCACCCACCCCGTTGAACAGCGCGACGAGCTGCGGCATCTGGGTCATCTTGACGCGCCTGGCCACGGGGGCAGCCACGCCGGAACCGACAACAATCGCGCCAAGGATCAGGGGAACGTTGTCCAGCCGCGTGGAGAAAAAGACCGTGACGACGGCGACCAGTGCACCGAAGGCGCCGATAAGGTTGCCCCGGCGGGCGGTGCGCGGGGAGTTGAGGCCTTTCAGCGCCAGAATGAAAAGGACGGCGGCCGCAAGGTAGAGCAGCGCCGTGACGCTGGGATCGAGGAGAGTCACCGCCGGGCCTCCGTGTTCTCCGTGGTTTCGCCTGGCGTTACTGTGCCGGAGGCGGCCGGTTTGTCCGGCTTGCGGCCGCGGAACATCTCGAGCATTCGGTCGGTCACCACAAAGCCGCCCACCAGGTTAGCCGTGGCGAGCACCACCGCCAGAAGCGCCACCGCCAGCACCCAGGGGTGTTCGGCCTGGCCAGCCACGATGATCGCACCCACCAGGATGATCCCGTGGATGGCGTTCGCGCCGGACATCAGGGGCGTGTGCAGGGTGCTGGAGACCTTCGACACCACTTCGAAGCCAACAAACACCGCCAGCACGGTAATGGTCAGCAGGCTGATGCCGTCCATCAGGCCACCCCTTCGTTTTCCGACGCCTTCACTGGGCCCTCCGCCAACTCCTCGGCGAGTTCGTTGTCTCCGGTGAGCGCAGCGAGAGCCTCCGCCGTCTGCGGATGCCGCACCACGCCGTCGTGCGTCAGGCAGGCACCCGCTATCACGTCGTCGTCGAAGTCCGGGGCAACCGTCCCGTCCCGGACCATCAGGGCCAGCAGGTTGGCCACGTTCTTGGCGTAGAGGCGGGAGGCATCAGCCGGCATGGCGGACGGCGCGTCCTTGAGGCCGACGACGGCGACGGTCCCCTTGCCGTCTGCGGTGGGCACGTGGATGTCCCGGCCGGGAACGGATCCTTCGACGTTGCCGCCGGATTCCGCGGCGAGGTCGACGACGACTGATCCGGGGCGCATGCCCTGCACCATTTCACGGGTCACCAGGAGCGGCGCATGCCGGCCTGGGACGGCCGCCGTGGTGATCAGCACATCCGCATCGGCAACATGCGGCGCCAGCAGCTGCCGCTGCAGGGCACCGCGGTCGGCACTGAGCTCGCGGGCATACCCGCCGGCTGCCTCCGCCGTTTCCAGGTCCAGTTTGATGAAGGTGCCGCCCATGGACGTGACTTCTTCCGCCGAAGAGGGCCGGATGTCGTTGGCGGAGACGCGGGCGCCCAGCCGCTTCGCCGTTCCGATCGCCTGCAGCCCGGCGACGCCCACCCCGAGCACCAGCACCCTTGCCGGCGGTACGGTGCCGGCGGCGGTCATGTACAGGGGAAAGAAGCGGGGCAGGCGGATGGCGGCCTCAAGAACGCACCGGTATCCGGCCACAAGGGCCTGGGAGGAGAGGGCATCCATGGACTGCGCCCGGGAGATACGCGGCACGAGTTCCAGCGCGAAGGACGTCACGCCGCCTTCGGCGAGTGCCCTGACGGTGGCGAGTTCGGACGACGGCGACGCCAACCCCACGGTGACTGCACCGCGCTTCAGAGCTGCCGCCGTCGGGAGCTCCAACGGGCGGACATGTGCCAGGATATCCAGTTCGGCGGGATCGAGGTCCGCGACGATGTGGGCGCCTGCCTGGCGGTATTCCTCGTCGGCATGCCCGGCGGAAACACCCGCCCGGGATTCGACCAGCACCTCCAGGCCCAGCCCGGTCAGCTGCTTCACCGTCTCGGGGGTGCCAGCCACCCGCCGTTCGCCTTCACGGCGCTCCCGCGCTATGCCCAGCTTCACCCGCCACGTCCTTCCAACGGGTGCAGCGGCGTTGTGGCTCCCCTCGGTTCCCTTTCGGGCGGTTCACGGAGCGGCGCTGCTGCACGTAGTTGGCTAGAGTCTATGGCCCCGAGGCGCCTGACGGGAGGGTGACCGTCGACTTCGCCACGGACGGCGTGGCGACTGGCTTTGGATCCTCGCCGAAAAACTTTGGGATGAGCGCCGGCGGGATATTACGGGCGGCGCTATTAATGTCAGACCCCCTGCTCAGAATGGGTCTATGGAAGCCGTTGGGGGATCCACCGCAGACCGGGACGTGGGGACCGGTCCCGGTGGGTTGGCTCCCGCGGCTGGGAATGACGGCGGCGGCTGGCTCGGCGAGGCGGCTCCCGGTGACGGGGCTATTAATGTCAGACCCCCAGATCAGAATGGGTCCATGGAAGCCGTTGGGGGATTCACCACGGACCGGGACTTGGCGTCCGGTCCCGCTGGGCTGGCCTCTGCCTCAGGGAACGACGGCGGCTGGCTCGACCGGGCGCCTACCGGCGGCTCTTCCGCCGAGAACGACGGCGGGGACTGGGCGAGCGGGGAAGGCACCGGTGTCGCGGCTATTAATGTCAGACCCCCCGTTCAGAATGGGTGCATGGAAGCCGTTGGGGGATCTATCGGAGACCGGGCCTTGGGGTCCGGCACCGGTTTGTTCGGTTCCGCCCAAAGCGCGGCGCCGGCTTCCATTGGCGCGACCGCCCTTCACAGCGTTCCCGCTGAAGTGGTTCCAGACGCAGACGCCGTTGACCAGGCCATGGCCTGGCTCGAGTCGAACCCCATCACCGCCGAGGACACGGCGTTGTGGGGTTTCGGCAGGGCGGCTGATTTCGCGGACCGGGTTGAGCGGCTCTCCCGGCGAGTGGAGCATTTCCAGGTGGTCGCGGCCGGGGCCGTGGAAAGGTCGCGGACCGCGGCCCTCACCGCCGCCGCGGCACCCCTCGTCCCCAACGCTGTTTCTGACGAAGCGGCTGCGGGCGAGTATGCGGGCGCGGACCCCAATGCTGACGGTGCCCGGAACACCGCCGAGTTCCTCCGCACCCGGCTGGGCATCAGCGCCTGCGAAGCCCGCCGCCGCCTCACCCTGGCCGATTCCATCCTGCCCCGGCCCGGCTTCGGCGGCCAGCAACTCCCGCCCCGCTACGAAGAACTCGCCGCCGCGGCCGGCACCGGTTTGATCAGCTCCCGCGCCGCGACCACCATCACCCTCGCCCTGGACCGGGC
>NZ_JBHVBL010000085.1:0-5537 GCF_042668165.1 Arthrobacter sp. NPDC057388 | reverse complement strand
AATTAACATGTCACCCGGGAACTGTCAATAATAAAAAATCCCGCCGGATATTTTTCCAGCGGGTTGTGTCTCGGGCGTGACTCTATTGTTACAGATAGAATAGAAGTCTTCCGCGGCTCCTATTCTACTTAATTTTAACAAATGTTAGTATATATTGTAAATTATTTCACCCTTAACCGTTGACCGACATAAATCTTATTCGCATCCGGGATACGATTAACTGTGGTCAATGTCTTAACGGACACACCGAATTTCTTACCAATTTTCGTCAGGTTGTCGCCCGCCTTTACGGTGTAGAATGTACCGCCGGATGGTGCGGCTCCTGATACCTTCAGGACTTGACCAACACGAATCATATTAACATCTTTAATACCGTTCACTTTCGCCAACTCCTTCACTGACGTATTATATTTCTTTGCAATTGCTGTCAATGTGTCACCCGCCTTAACGGTATATGTCGAGCCGGACGACTTGGCAGGTTTCGCCTTCACTGCGGCTTTGTTCCCGACCTTATCGTATTTCGTCAGCCCGTGGGCTTCGATTGTGGCGATAAGCTTCTTCGCATAGTTCGGGTCTGTCGCATATCCACCCTTTTGGATGGCGGCACAAGCTTGTACATAGTTCGTTTCCCCGACAACAGCCTTATAACGGTCAAGACGGTTATAGAGGTTCACAAGGTCTATGATAGAATCGCGAACAGACTTATACGCCCGGAACCCTGCTTTGATTGTTTTATCGACCCCGTTTAAAACCTCCCACGTGCCCATATGAACGGTTCCAGCGTTCCCGATACCTTTTATACCAAACAGGTTATTTGCACGCGTAGCAAGCCCGGATTTGCCCCAATTTGACTCATGTATGGCTTGTGCTGTGATAACTGAAGGTAAAACTCGACTTACACCGTATAATTTTTGTGCTTCACTTGCAACATTCTCCATGAAACTCATTCTTTTACACTCTCCCTCATTTGTTGTCTCATTTCATTTATTTGTTCGTCTGAAGCGGATTCAATCCATAGTTTTCTATCCTTCTGAAATTGCGCCCGCCAATATCCCGGCGGCTGTACGGTTGTCGCATTATCCGGTACGGAATCAGCCGGAACAATTTCAGGATAGTCGAAGATGAAATCCGAATCATATACGAATACTTGTATCATTTCCATTGCTCCAACCCTCCTAGTAAGGCACTGCCGCGTCTAATGACCAACTGGACACGGCGGACTGATTGTTTCCTGAAAAGCCGACAAACGCCAGTTTACCGTCAGTGTTGATATAAAATTTTGTGAAGCCTGTCGTTCCGTATGCTGTTGCCATGACCGCCTTTTTGTCTGACGGTGAATATGACGCGGGCAATTGTGCAAAGTCAACGCCGAGGTCACACGCCACGTCACCTTTTAGCATGAGGATGTTTCCCCAGCGGGTATACTGCGGTGTTCTTCCTGACGCCTTTGCTCCATTCAATAACGGAAGGTTATACCATGTGAGCGCCATAAAATCATTTTGTGTAAACAGCTGTCGCCAACCCCTGAATACATTGTCAGTGTGTATAACACCAATCCATGACGTATTATCATAGGAACGTGTCAGAACCAATTTCCGCAGACCGTTTGGCGCTGGTAGAATGTCGAGATAGTACCAAGAAGCGTCACCCGGTAACGGTAGTTGATTCCATCCTGTCCCATAATAAAAACCGGGTGGTGCGGTGAATATGCTGTCAGCTGAAGCCAACCGTTTCCGCATTCCTTCAGCATCCGTTAATGCATATTTCTGTGAGAAGTTTTGAACCCCGATAACATCCTGAAGCGATAGATTCGTTGTCTGTAAATCCTTTTGCAGCTGTGTCGCATCCGTAGCAGCTTGATTCCATTTCAAACGTTCAGAATCCGAGACGTGAGGTTTAGCATTTGCGATATGGTTCTTCAGGTTTGTTTCTGATGTCGTCACCCTGTCACTCATACCGTCCCACTTGGTACGGTCTTCAGACGATACGTGTTTGGTCGTGTCCTTTACATGAGCGTCCAAGACTCGGCCGAATGAATCAACGTCAGCCTTCATACTTTGAATTTGTTGGTCAGTTGCACCAGTTGACCCACCGTCCGCGGTATCCTCTAACGCTTGGACTTTTTGCTGAAGCGTCAGAATATCGTTCTTTATCTCATCTGACACGTCCATATGGTCAACGGTGTCCTGAAGCTTTGCCATCTTGTCTTTTAAATCTGAAATACTTGTTTTGACGCCTGTATCATCATAGGGCGGCGTCCGCCTTGACCCGAGTTCAATCAATTAGGACACCTCCACGATTGTGACGACTGTCTCAGTATCAGCGACTAGGTACACGTCAGGGCTTTGGCTATGAACCTTAAATGTTAGCGGGCTGTCGTTAGACGTGAGCGGCGCACCTGTAGTCGTCTCGACACCCTGCTTACCCCAATAAATGACACCCGAGTTAGGCGGGTAGATCGTCAACTCTCGGCGGTTTGTCAGTTTGCTAGAACCTGACTTTGCCATTACAGGCGTGACGCCTACACTCACCCCACCAACCCTAAAGTCATTCATTCCGGCTTCCCGAGTTGGTACAGGTTGTGTCGCCGGGATAGAAGACCCGCCGAGTGTGACAGGCTTATCTATCTCAACACTCCCAATATGCTTGTCGCCTGCCGCAAGCGGCGGTAACGCTGATATATCTACGGTTCCTGTCATCTGCCCAAGCTGAACGGTGTCAATGGACTGTGGTATAGATGACGCTGTAAATTTCTCAATCCAAGATTCGACCCGGACTTTTTCGGGCTGCACGATCGCGGCGTCAAGGTAGATTGTGTGATAGCCGAGCGGTCGCGCCAAAAGCTTTGTTGACCCCGGCGCTACGGCTAAAAGATAATTGTTAGGCGACACGCTCGGGCGCTCGTGTACGTACACGATCTGACTTGTGTTATTTGTTATGGCTGAATGGTTCGGCTTTGTGTCGTCAAAATAAACCGTTGTAATGTCGCCCGGTAGCATGGTGACGGTCTGTTCACGCCATGTACTCTTTTTATGGTCATCCCCCGGCTGTTTGACTAGTTCCGGCATTCTTGTTCACTCCTTTTGCTATTGTAGCGGCTTTCTTGATGTGGTTTGACGCGCTGCGTCCTTTCTTAATGGCTTTGGCTCCCTTAGAAACAGATTTGACAGCACGACCACCCGGAACAAAATCCATTGCGGTGGATGCTGTACCTTTCGCAACGTCTCCGACTGCTGGGAAGGCTTTCATAAAGAACACGATTGCAATGATAGCAAGCCCGAGAATAAGAGACCATCTGAACACGCCGAACATGATATTTGATAAATATGATTTGTCGTCAGTGCCTGAAGATGAAGAATCCCCACCTGTCGCCCCGGCTCCTGACGTTCCTTTGAATGTAATGTCCTTATCATCGTACTGGTGAAGGTTGTTACTGCTGATAATGCCGAGAAGCTTATTTACATAGTTAGGGTCTGTTGCATACCCTCCAGCTTTGATTCCCTTCGCATAGTCCTCAACGCTTTTTGCGTTCTTCAGCTTTGACGCATAACGCGGCTTGGATAATAGTTCCGCGTGGGCGCGTATGGAATCTTGATAGCTGTTGTACTTTGCAAAGCCATCCTTCACGTGATAGGTCTTACCGTTATATACTTCGGTCGTACCCATCGTGGCACTTCCTGCTGTACCTCTTCCCTTTATTCCAAATAGGTTCTTAGAGTAGTAGGCAAGCCCGGACAATCCGCCCGGGTTTGAACCGCCTGATTCTAACATGATTTGACCCAGTATGATGGATGCAGGGATGCCAGTTTCTTTCTGTATGGCTTGCGCGTCTTTGATAAACGGCTTTATATTTACGCCCATACTTCCACCTACTTTGTCAGGATTTTGATTTTCTGACCCGGTTTAATTTTGTTCGGGTCTTTGAGTTTGTTAAACTTGGCTGTTTCCATATACGCGGCTTTTGTACCACCCTTACCATATTTCTGCGTCAATTCTGACAACGTGTCACCTTTTTTCACCGTCACCGTTTTGTATTTTGGTGTAGACGGTTTTTTCGCTGGCGATGGCTTTTTAGCCGGGGTTGACGGTTTTTTAGCAGGTGTTGTCGTTTTGGCAGGTGTTGACGGTTTCGCGTTCTTCAGCTTTTCCAGTTCTTTATGAAGCTGGTCATTTTCTGTTTCCAAGTTGCTGTATTTCTTCGCTTGATCGGCAAGCTGTTTTGAAATGCTGTCCTTTACTTGGTCAACATACGTTTTGTTTTCCTTGCCAATATCGGTAATGGTGTCGATTACATCTGACTTAAATGATTCTTGGTTCTGCCCCAATTCATTTGCAAAGTTGTTTAAGGCTGTATCAACGCTACCTTCAATGAGAGATTGATTGTTTTGTAGCTGTGCCTGAACCAAGCTTGAATTCATAGGATTGCCATCCAAGTAATCACCCTCTAATGCTTCAGAAGTCACGTACTGTTCTTCCTCAGCAGGACGCCCACGCGTCACAAGGGAGACTAATAGAAAGACCCCAATTGCAACCGACCCGATAATGACAATATTCTTTTTGTTTAATTGGAATTTCTTTTTACCCGGGGAATGACCCCCGGATTCATGACCGACTTGTTCAAATTCCGCCATACCAATATAAGCCTCCTATCGGATCACCGAAATAATGATTCTTAGGGAAGTTTTCTTCATCTACCTGATTTCCGTTTAGATCGACTGTCGCTTTCTCAATACTCATGTTTGTTACTTTGTCGATCAATGCTTCTTTCGGAACCATCGGGTAAATGAAGTTGGCATGTGTTGGGCGTAATTCTTCAGCGTCTCCAATACCTAGCTGCGCGTCAGGTAGCTCCACTGGACGTGAAAGCTCCTGAAGCGCATGAACCCGGTTTTGAAGGTGATAGCCTTCCATCATGCCGCCTTACCTCCCTTGTAATACTTTGATGCCTGAAATTGAATTGCTCGCGATTGTGCTGATAATGGAAGTCGTAGACTTGGCATTTTTCAGGAACAGATAAATACCAATGAGAATCCCGATACCCGCAATCACGTCAAAAAACTTGTTAACCATCCACAAGACCTCCCATGATTTGTTTTACCTTGTCAACGTTCAGGACTGCCATACTTGCGAGAACAAGTACCAAGAACGTGTACGTTATTTTTTCATTTGTGAACATACCCAGCAGGATAACGAAAAAGAGAAAGGTGATAATAAACCGCATAGACTTTGTAAACTCTTGCATAGAATCACCCCTTTACTTCAAGCCAAAACCGCGTTTAAGACCGTTCCAAAACCCATCTATGAAACTGTCTTTAGCGGCTTTTTTGACTTTCTTTTTCTGCTCCGGCTTCATCTTTTGATACTTTTTATACGTGTCGTATCCTGTCGCTTTTTCAACTGCCTTTTTCGCTGTCTTTCCGGCTTCGTCGACGGTTTCTTTTGTAGATTCCCAACCATCTTTTACAACGTCCATCGGTGTAGAAATGTCAGGCGTCATTTTCTGTGCCATCTTTGACAGGTGTTTGCCGCCATAAAAG
>NZ_JBHVBL010000084.1:0-6046 GCF_042668165.1 Arthrobacter sp. NPDC057388 | reverse complement strand
GCCGAAAAGGTGGGGGCCGCCGTCGTTCTTTAAGACTGTTCCCTGAGGACCCGGACAGCTAGTGTGCGTGGTCTCCGCGGCTGTACTCGTACACCCAGCCAACGAGGGCCACCAGAGCCATGCCGCCGGCGATGAAGACGATCCAGAAGCCTACGGCCAGGCCAAGGAAACCTGCTGCGCAGGAGAGGCCCAGTACCAGCGGCCACCAGCTCCAGGGGCTGAAGTGGCCCTGTTCGCCGGCGCCTTCATGAATCTCGGCGTCTGCACGGTCTTCGGGACGCATACCCACGCGCTTGCCGGTGAAGCCGAGGTAGGCACCGATCATGCCTGCCAGGCCACCCACCAGGAGGATGCCCAGGATGCCGACCCACTCAGACCAGTTGGTGAGGAAGCCGTAGATGATCGAAACCGGAACGAAGAAGAAAACTCCTGCTCCAAAAATCCATGATTCGATTCTCATTGCGCGGTGTCCTTCTGATCAGCGTTGCCGAGCACGTTTGCTGCCGGTGCCGGCGACTCAACGGTGTGTGACTGGGAGAGTTCAGGGTGGTGCAGGTCCAGTGCCGGACGCTCCGAGCGGATACGGGGCAGGGACGTGAAGTTGTGACGCGGCGGCGGGCAGGACGTGGCCCACTCCAGTGAGGCACCGAAGCCCCAGGGGTCGTCAACCTGAACCTTTTCGGCGTTGCGTGCGGTGATGTAGACGTTCCAGAAGAACGGGATCAGGGACGCACCCAGGACGAACGAGGCGACGGTGGAGAACTGGTTCATCCAGGTGAAGTTGTCCTCAACCAGGTAGTCGGCGTAACGGCGGGGCATGCCTTCAACACCCAGCCAGTGCTGGATCAGAAACGTGCCGTGGAAGCCCAGGAACAGCAGCCAGAAGTGGATCTTGCCGAGGCGCTCGTTGAGCATCTTGCCGGTCCACTTCGGCCACCAGAAGTAGAAGCCGGCGAACATCGCAAACACCACGGTGCCGAACACCACGTAGTGGAAGTGGGCCACCACAAAGTAGGAGTCGGAGACGTGGAAGTCCAGCGGCGGGGACGCCAGGATGATGCCGGTCAGGCCGCCGAAGAGGAACGTGATGAGGAAGCCGATGCTCCACAGCATGGGGGTTTCGAACGTCAGCGAACCGCGCCACATGGTGCCGATCCAGTTGAAGAACTTCACGCCCGTCGGGACCGCGATCAGCATGGTCATGAAGGAGAAGAACGGAAGCAGCACGGAGCCGGTCACGTACATGTGGTGCGCCCATACGGTCACGGACAGAGCAGCAATCGCAATGGTCGCGTACACCAGGCCCTTGTAGCCGAAGATCGGCTTGCGGCTGAAGACCGGGAAGATCTCGGACACGATGCCGAAGAACGGCAGGGCGATGATGTACACCTCGGGGTGGCCGAAGAACCAGAACAGGTGCTGCCACAGGACGGCGCCGCCGTTCTCCGGGTCGAAGATGTGGGCACCGAAGCGGCGGTCCGCCCCGAGGGCGAAGAGTGCTGCGGCCAGCGGCGGGAACGCCATGAGGACCAGGATGGCCGTGACGAGGGTGTTCCAGGTGAAGATCGGCATGCGCCACATGGTCATGCCCGGGGCACGCATGCAGATGATCGTGGTGATGAAGTTGACCGCACCCAGGATGGTGCCGAAGCCGGAGAGCGCCAGGCCGAAGACCCACAGGTCACCGCCGACGCCGGGGCTGAAGGTGGTGTTGGAGAGCGGTGCGTAGGCGAACCAGCCGAACGATGCAGCACCCTGCGGGGTGATGAAACCGGAAACGGCGATGGTGGAGCCGAACAGGAAGAACCAGAAGGCCAGCGCATTCAGTCGGGGGAACGCCACGTCAGGCGCACCGATCTGCAGCGGCATGATCACGTTCGCAAAGCCCGCGAAGAGCGGGGTGGCGAACATGAGCAGCATGACCGTGCCGTGCATGGTGAACAGCTGGTTGTACTGCTCCTTGGTCTGCAGGATCTGCATGCCGGGTTCGAAGAGCTCGGCACGGATGAGCAGGGCCATCACGCCGCCGAAGCAGAAGAACACGAAGGACGCGATCAGGTACATGTACCCGATGGTCTTGTGGTCGGTGGAGGTGATCCAGTTGACGACGATGCGTCCCTTGGATTTGGGAACTACGGGAGCCTCGAGGATCCCGGGGGTCTGGGTGTAAGTAGCCACTTCGCTTCCCTTACTTCGTTGCGTTCAGGTTCGGGTTGCGGTCATACTCATCGCCGAGCAGGCCCGTGTTGCCGTCCTGGCGAAGCTGGTTCATGTGAGCCTGGAATTCGGACTCGGAAACAACCTTGACGCGGAACAGCATTTCGGAGTGGTACTCACCGCAGAGCTCGGCGCACTTGCCGTCGTAGGTGCCCTCTTTGGTGGGCGTGAACCGGATGTAGTTGGTCTTGCCCGGGATCATGTCCCGCTTCTGCAGGAATGCAGGAACCCAGAAGGAGTGGATGACGTCGCGGGCGTTCAGCTCCAGGTCAACGGACTTGTTGACGGGCAGGTAGAGGGTGGGGAGCTTCTCCTTGTCCACTTCCTTGCCTGTCAGGTGCGCCTGGACACCTGCTTCGTGGACGTCCTCGGTGATGACGTCGCCCTTCTTGTAGTTGAAGTCCCAGGCCCACTGCTTGCCGCGAACGTCAACCACGACGTCGGCCGGCTGCGAGCGGTCATCGATCGCCTGCTGGTCACGGTCGGTGAAGTAGAAGAACACCAGGACCATGAACAGCGGGATCGTCAGGTAGAAGACCTCGAGGGGCAGGTTGAAGCTGGTCTGCCGCGGGAAGCCCACGGTGCCCTTGCGGCGGCGGTAGGCCACGAGGCACCAGACGATCAGACCCCAGGTGATGATGCCCACCACGAGGGCGGCAATCCATGAGTTGACCCAGAGGTCCATGATGCGGTCAGTGTGATTGGTGGTGCCACGCTCGGTGGGCAGCCACCCCTTCTCTACCTCTGGCGAACATCCAGTCAAAACCAACGCGCCGGCAGTTGCCAAGCCAGTGATCATTGTGATCGTTTTGCGTCGGCTGCCGGTTCGGTTCTGCGAACTCACAGACGGCCCTTCCTACTTGTTGCTGTTGCCTGGGCGGCAAAAAGCTTCCCGGGCACACTAAAAGTTTTACTACTCGGTGTAGAGCTTACCGCTCCCCGCAGGTTTTCGCCCACATGTCCCCACCGTGTGGCGGCGCCGGTTTTCACCGGCGCCGCCAAGAGGTATGAGGAAGGGCTTGCTGACCCTTTAGTGGAACGAATCTCCGCAGGCGCACGAGCCGCCCGCGTTCGGGTTGTCGATGGTGAAACCCTGCTTGGAGATGGTGTCTTCAAAGTCGATGCTGGCACCGCTGAGGTACGGCACGCTCATCTTGTCGACGACAACTTCGACTCCGTCGAAGTCGCGTACCGCGTCACCGTCAAGGAGGCGCTCGTCGAAGTACAGCTGGTAAATGAGGCCGGAGCAGCCACCCGGCTGCACGGCTACGCGGAGGCGAAGATCGGTGCGGCCTTCCTGCTCCAGGAGGCTGCGGACCTTGCCTGCTGCAACGTCCGTCAGCTGAACCTCGTGGCTCGCCAGTTCCTCACTGGCCGGGCCGGTGGGTTCGGTGCTGTTTTCATTGGTCGTAGTGCTCATTGGCCTACCTTACTAACGACGGTTGTGGCTGCCCCGCTTGCACGGTGCCTGCCCCTACGGAAACAGTACGGGCTATAGCTACATGCTACGTCGATCCGGCGCGGAGCTCTAACTTCAGGCGTAACCCCCACGGGCCCCGCATTGTTCCCATCAGCCGGTCAGCGCAGGCCCTCGGAATTCAGCCTGGCCAGCAGCAGGGCCTCGGCCACGACCGCGTTGCGGAAATCCCCCAGGTGCAGGGATTCATTTGCGGAGTGGGCGCGCGAATCCGGGTCCTCCACCCCGGTCACCAGGATCTGGACTTCGGGGTACAGGTCCGTCAGGTCGCTGATGAAGGGAATGGAACCGCCAATCCCCATTTCCACGGCCGGAACACCCCAGGCCTCGCCGAGCGCCCACATGGCGAAGCCGGCAGCGGCCGAGCCGGTGTCCGTCTGAAAGGCGTTGCCGCTCTCCCCCGGCGTGAACGTCACCTTCGCGCCGAACGGTGCATGAGTCTCCACGTGCCGGCGCACCGCCTCCATGGCCTCCGCCGGATCCTGGCCGGGGGCGAGCCGGAGGCTGAACTTGGCGCGGGCACTGGGCAGCAAGGTGTTGGAGGCAACGTTGACGGCCGGCGCATCGAAGCCGATGATCGACAGCGCCGGCTTGGTCCAGAGCCGAGAGGCAATGCTTCCCGTGCCGGCCAGCTTCACGCCGTCGAGCACTGACGAATCCGCCCGGTACTCCTCCTCCGTGAGGTCCACGCCGGTTTCATCCCTGCCCACCAGGCCGGCGATGGCAACACTGCCGTCGTCGTCGTGCAGTGTTGCGATCAGGCGCGAGAGCAGGGTGGGGGCATCGAGCACCGGCCCACCGAACATGCCTGAGTGCACGGCGTGGTCCAGGACCTGAACCTCGAAGGTTCCGTCAACAAGCCCCCGCAGGCTCGTGGTGAGCGCCGGCACTCCCACTTTCCAGTTGCTCGAATCGGCAACCACGATGACGTCGGCCCGCAGCAGCTCCCGGTGGGTTTCCAGGAACGTCCTGAAGGTCGGCGACCCGGCCTCCTCCTCGCCCTCGAAGAAGAGGGTGACACCCAGCCCAAACTCATCGCCGAGTACGCGGCTCACGGCGCCGTAGGCGGCGACATGGGCCATGATGCCTGCCTTGTCATCGGCCGCACCGCGCCCGTAGAGGCGCCCGTCGCGTTCGACGGCGGTAAAGGGCTCAGATTCCCACAGCGCCGGATCCCCGGGCGGCTGTACGTCGTGGTGGGCATACAGAAGGATTGTCGGCTTGCCGGGCGCCGCCTCGCGGCGCGCCACAACAGCGGGCCCGCCGGGGCTACCATCCTCCTTGTCGCACCGCAGGATCCGGACATCCCCGATGCCGGCCTCCCGCACCAGATTGGCGACCGCCTCGGCGCTGGCGTCCAGCGGGGCGGGGTCGAAGCTGGGCCAGGCGATGCCGGGTATGGCCACCAGGTCCTTCAGCTGCGCAACCGTCGTGTCAAAGGCCGCGTCTACAGCTGCCCGAAGGGCGTTGGTGTCGACGCCGGCAGCGGACCGTCCGGATTGCCGGGCATCGTACTGTTGCGGGGTCGCCGCGGGGTATGAAGTCATGGCCAAACACTACCTGTGTCACAAGCCACAACAAACACCGCATTTTCCAGGCGCCGGAGGCCACCGCAAGCCCGCCCGGGGCCCGGCGGGCATGACCGGGGGCACACGGCACCAAGGTATTCTGTTGTGGTGTTCGGACGTAAAAAGGAAGCGCCAGCGGCGCAGGATGTAGTTGACCAGCAGGCTGCCGAAGCAGCCGCAGTAGCAGGCAAAGGCGCGCCCACGCCCAAGCGCAAGGCACAGGAAGCGGCGCGTAAGCGCCCGCTGGTGCCGGAGGACCGGAAGGCCTCCAAGGAAGCGGAGCGTCTGGCCGCCCAGGAGCAGCGCCTGAAGATGCGCCAGGCCCTGGACACCGGCGACGAAAGGTTCCTGCCGGTCCGCGACAGGGGCCCGCAGAAGCGGTTCGCCCGCGACTACGTGGATGCCCGCTTCAACCTGGGCGAGTACCTGATGTTCGGCGCTTTGGTGTTCGTTATCGTCTCATTCGTGGTGCCGGCCAGCAGCGAGATGATGGTTTACGTGCTGGGCGGCTTCTGGGTGATGTTCCTGGCCGTTTTCGTTGACGCCTTCATCCTGTCCCGTAAGCTGCGGAAGCGCCTCGCAGAAAAGTTCGGCGAGGTTGAGCGCGGCACCGTCTGGTACGGGTCCATGCGTTCCCTGCAGTTCCGAAAGCTTCGCCTGCCCAAGCCCCAGGTCCGCCGCGGGCAGTACCCGTCCTGATACCTCGGTTCACTCCTGCAGCACAGGCTGGCGGGGGACGGTCCCGGACCTAAATGCAGCAGCCCGGCGGTGGAACCGCCGGGCC
>NZ_JBHVBL010000083.1:0-6182 GCF_042668165.1 Arthrobacter sp. NPDC057388 | reverse complement strand
GCGCGGCACCGGGGCCGCGCGGGACGGGGATCTGTCACCGGCCAGTAGCTCCGGCATGACCAGTGGCTACGAGCCGACGCTGCTCGTGAACTTCCAGAGCGGAACAGTCTTGAGTCCCTGGAGCGAACTTGCGGCGCTGGACGGCAGCGTGAGTGCAAAGCAGATGTCAGCGGCGGCGCCGTCGGTCACGGTGTCACCTGCCGGGAGGTTGATTCCGGTCCCCGAGATGGTGGTCAAGGGGGATCCTGCGGGAATGATGCTGGAGCCGGCACCGCCGAAGCCTGCGGCATTGCACGATGCCTTGTCCACGCCCTGCTTCGCCTCGTACCGAAGGGCGCTGTACAGAACCGACGAGTTGGTCACCGGATCTGTGGGAGTGGACTGCACAGCCTCCGTCAGGCTGGCCACAAGCGCTTCGGAGCCGGCTGCGGCCCTCAGCTGCATCGGAGCGTAAACAGTGCTGCCCGGCACCAGGTCATCGGCGTCGACGCTGAACGTCAGTGCACCACCGGGCGCATTGTCCTGGTCGCTCCACGAAGCTGTCCCTCCCGCACCCGTCCAGGTGTTTTGCTGCATGTGGTACGTCTTGGTGCCCGGACCGCCACCGTTGTCGCTTTGGCCGAAGACCCACTCATTGTCCGTCCAGGCTGCGAGCGTGAACGCTGCGCCTACTCCCAGGACGAGTCCACTCGCCAGAATGGCCCTGACTTTCGTAGCTTTTGCGGAGCGCGGCTTCGCGCTGGTTGATGCAACCATGATTTCCCCCAGATTCAGATGTATGCCGAACGATGAAATCGGATACAAACATGGGAGAGCATCGGCATTTCCCCCAAAATCCGATAGCTCAAACTCATCATTTGCGCAGGTCAAAGTCAAGTTAATGGATTTATTGAACCCCTGGAGATCCCCGCCGGCCATGACGGAAGTCCCACCGCGCGGAAAGTGATTTAGCCCTCATTTGCTCTGCGGCGGGCCCATCCCTGCGCGATCCGGCTGCCGGATGGTGCGGTGGCCGAGCCATGCTGTTCCGACGCCTTGCTAAACTGGGGAGGACCGGTCAGGTACCGGTCCACCTCAATTCACACCACGCCGCATTCGGCATGCCTGCGGCGTGCCGGGCCTGCGGCGCGACGGCGCGACCCACCTGCAGGAGACACAGCACCATATGACCGCCCTGGCTACCGAATCCTTCCATGAACAGCTTCTGACGCGCCGTTACGAGCCCAACGTTGCCGCTGTCAACGAGCTCTGCGACACCCTGCAGAGCGCCAAGCCGGGCACCCACGTGCCGTACGTCGACCCCGCGCACGACGTCGAGGAATGCCGGATCATCAGCCTCTACTCCAACATCGGCACGGCATCGCCCACCGGCTTCATCATGCCGGGCGACGACGACGCCGCCACCCGCATGCTGGGCATCCAGTGGAAGCTGGGCCTGCGGCCGGAGTACATCATGCCCTGGAACGTCCACCCGTGGCACACGCCGGGCGAGGCGAACGGAAAGCTCACCCCGGAACAGATCCAGGCCGGCCTTAAGCCGCTGCTGAAGGTCCTGGCCCTGGTGCCCCGCGCCTCGGTCATCGTGGCACACGGCACCGAGGCCAACCGCCTGGCCGGCCTGCTGCTCAAGACCGAAGTTCCGCTGCTGTGGCGCCGGGGACTGAAGACGTACAAGGTCCGCTCGCTGAGCGGCCGCTCCTTCGCCGGGACCCCTGAGCGGCAGAAGCAGTACCTCGACGAGATGCACGTCGCCTACGCGGACGCCATGGCCCGTACGGGTATCCGGAAAGCCGGCTAGTCCCCACCGGCAACTTCAACGACGTTGTGCTGCTTGCTCTCGATCGCTGCCTTGGCGGCGGGGTCCGAGTCGTTGAGGAACTTCTCGATGCGCTCCGGCTCCTCGGCCTCGTTGATGGCCGCGGAGGCGCGGCCCAGCGAATACAGCGCCCGGAGGAAGCCGCGGTTGGGCTCGTGCTCCCACGGGATCGGCCCGACACCGCGCCAGCCACTGCGGCGGAGCGAGTCCAGTCCACGGTGGTAGCCAACCCGCGCGTAGGCGTAGGAATCGATGGTGCGCCCTTCCGACCACGCTTCCTCTGCCAGCACGGCCCACAACAGCGACGAGGTGGGATGCTTCGCTACGAGGTCCACAGCCTCAGCGCCGAGCGCGAGGTGCTGGTACACCTCGGTCTCGGCAGGCAGAAGCGTGGGCTCGGGGCCCAGCAGGTTCTTGCGGAACTCGTCGGACATGACTAGAAGGTCTTGCCGGCGGAGCCGAGCTGGTGGGTGGCTTCGACGACGCGGGCCGCGAGGCCGGCTTCGGCGGAGGCGCCCCAGACGCGGGGGTCGTAGGTCTTCTTGTTGCCCACCTCGCCGTCGACCTTCAGCACACCGTCGTAGTTGCGGAACATGTGGTCCGCCACCGGACGCGTGTAGGCGTACTGGGTGTCGGTGTCGATGTTCATCTTGATGGTGCCGTACGACACGGCGTCGGCGATTTCCTGGTCCGAGGAACCCGAACCGCCGTGGAACACCAGGTCAAACGGGTTCTCCTTGCCGATCCTGGCACCGACCTGGGCCTGGATGTCCTTCAGGATCTCCGGGCGCAGCTTCACCCCGCCCGGCTTGTACACACCGTGCACGTTCCCGAACGTCAAAGCGGTGATGTAGCGGCCGTTCTCCCCCGCACCGAGGGCGTCGACGGTGGCCAGGGCGTCTTCCACCGTGGTGTAGAGCTTTTCGTTGATCTCGTTCTCGACGCCGTCCTCCTCGCCGCCGACGGTGCCGATCTCGACCTCAAGGATGATCTTGGCTGCGGCGGTGCGGTCCAGCAGTTCACGTGCGATGCGCAGGTTTTCCTGCAGCGTCTCGGCGGAGCCGTCCCACATGTGCGAGTTGAACAGCGGGTTGCGGCCGGCCTTGACCTCAGCCTCGGACGCGGCCAGCAGCGGCAGCACGAAACCGTCCAGCTTGTCCTTGGGGCAGTGGTCGGTGTGCAGGGCGATGTTCACGTTGTAGTTCTTGGCCACCTCACGGGCGAACGCGGCGAAGCCCAAAGAACCGGCCACCATGTCCTTCGTCGAGGCACCGGACCAGTACGCTGCACCGCCGGTGGAAACCTGCACGATGCCGTCAGACTCCGCCTCGGCGAAACCACGCAGGGCAGCGTTCAGGGTCTGGGAGGAAGTGACGTTGACCGCCGGGAACGCAAAGCCGCCCTTCTTGGCACGGTCGATCATGTCGGCATAAATCTCTGGGGTTGCAATTGGCATGCTGACTCCTAAATCGAATTTCGTCTGCGGGTTGGGTAGACCCTGGAGTGAACCTCGTCGGCTAGCAACCATCCTAGCCATTTCTGTTCTGCGGCCGTGTTTCGGGTCACCCCGGACGGGTAACACTTTGCGCAGGCGGCGAAGCTGGCTAGACGTGCTGGCCGAACACGTGCCGGCGCACCCACGCGTGCATGGCGATCGCCGCAGCCGAGCCGGCGTTGATGGAGCGCGTGGAGCCGAACTGTTCGATCGATAGCGTGGCTTCAGCGGCAGCGTGCACCTCGGGAGTCAGGCCCGGGCCCTCCTGCCCGAACACCAGCACGCACTTCTGCGGCAGCTCGTAGGTCTCCAGCGGGACTGAATCGGGGAAGATGTCGATCCCGATGATGGCCAGCCCCTCCGCCTGGGCCCAGGCCACGAAGTCCTCCACGGTGGGGTGGTGGCGGACGTGCTGGTAGCGGTCGGTGACCATCGCCCCGCGGCGGTTCCACCGGCGCCGTCCGATGATGTGGACCTCCTTGGCGAGGAACGCGTTGGCGGTGCGCACCACGGTGCCGATGTTCAGGTCGTGCTGCCAGTTCTCGATGGCGATATGGAAGTCGTGCCGCTTGGAGTCCAGGTCCGCGACGATCGCCTCATGCCGCCAGTACCGGTACTTGTCCACGACGTTGCGCCGGTCGCCGTCGGCCAGGAGGTCCGGATCCCAGTGGTCACCTGCGGGCCATTCACCCTCCCAGGGCCCGACGCCGACCTCCGGTTTTTGCTCAGGCGTCCCGTCCTGGTCTGGCGGGGATGGTTCTGGCTGGGGTTCGGGTGTCCCGGGCGTTTGCGTCACCCCTCAACACTAGACTGGGCTCCGAACGCAAACATCTCGGTGAAGGATAAACATGGCAGAAGCGGACAAGGTAAAGACATCGGCGGCCGTGTACCGCAGCGGCCAGGAGATCGAGTGCTGGCTCACCGACATGGACGGCGTCCTGGTGCATGAGAACCAGGCCGTCCCCGGGGCAGCGGAACTGATCCAGCGCTGGGTGGACACCTCCAAGCGTTTCCTGGTCCTGACCAACAACTCGATCTTCACCCCGCGCGACCTCGCGGCCCGGCTGCGGGCCTCCGGCCTGGAAATCCCGGAGGAGAACATCTGGACCTCAGCGCTGGCCACGGCCCAGTTCCTGAAGGACCAGGTGTCAGCCGGCGGGATCGACAGCGGAAACCGCGCGTACACCATCGGCGAGGCCGGACTGACGACGGCGCTCCACGAGGCAGGCTTCATCCTCACCGACCAGAACCCCGACTTCGTGGTGCTCGGCGAAACCCGCACCTACTCCTTCGAGGCGATCACCACCGCCATCCGCCTCATCCTCGCCGGCGCACGCTTCATCGCCACCAACCCGGACGCCACCGGCCCGTCCAAGGAGGGCCCCCTCCCGGCCACCGGTGCCATCGCCGCGCTGATCACCAAAGCCACCGGCCGCGAACCGTACATCGTGGGCAAGCCGAACCCCATGATGTTCCGCTCGGCCATGAACCAGATCGACGCGCACTCGGAGACCACCGCCATGATCGGCGACCGCATGGACACCGACATCATCGCCGGCATGGAGGCCGGGCTGCACACCGTCCTGGTGCTCAGCGGCATTACGCAGCGGGACGAGATCGCCTCCTACCCGTTCCGCCCCAACCAGGTGCTGGCCTCCGTCGCGGACCTCAAGAACCAGATCTGACGGCGGCCGCGGGCGCTGGCCGCGGGGGCCCGGGCCGGCCGGGTCGCCCGGGCTGGCCGGGTCAGAACGGGGTCATCTTCCCGCCGCCTCCGGGCAGCGGGAAGATCTCGTTTTCCAGGTCCTCGAGGATGGGCCGGTACACGAACGGGTTCCAGCCCGGGCTCGCGTGGGCCGGCAGCGCCCCTGTGGTCTGCCGGTCGGCCGCGACCATGTTGGCGGCGAACGTCCGGGCCCATGAATCACGGGCTGTCTGGTAGTTGACGGTCTGGTCCCGCGGATTTCCGATATAGGCCATCCGGGTGTCGCCGATCTGCCCCGCGAAGCGGGTGGCGTCGAAGTGGTAGATGTAGGCGGACTCCGTCTGGACCAGCACGCTGGACGGCGCGATCGGGGACAGCTGCTCCAGCGTCTGGTCGAGGATCTGGCGCCAGGTGCGCTCGTCCTTGTGGACCACCCTCTCCCCCAGTTCGTAGCCGCCGCGCAGCACCGACGGGATCCGGAAGCCGCTTTCGTAGAGGAACACCACGCCGTCAAACCAGCTCTGGTCCAGGACGTCGAACTTGCTGTAGGGGCTGCAGTCGAGCACGATCAGCTCAACCTTCACGCCATGCAGCTCCAGCAGCCGGGCGGCCACCTGCGTCGCCACCATGCCGCCGAAGCTGTGACCGTAGAAGTACAGCGTGCTGAGGTTGTGCGCCCGGACGTGCTCGATCACCGCGATGACCAGCTGGTCAATGTCCAGCCCCAGGTTTGAATATCCGGCTGCGGCGAGCTGGCCGCGCAGGCGGAGGCTGCCCCGCAGCGAGTTGAGGATCCACTGGGCTTCTTCCCAGCTTGTCTTGTACCCGGGGAACAGGATCCAGCTGGCGTGCGGAAAGTAGCTCTGCGCGAAGTCGTCCTCAACCACCAGGATCTTGTGGACCTGCCGTTCCTCCTGGACGCGCTTGGTGAACAGCATGTCCGCAGCCAGGACAGTGGAAGCGCCGGCACCGGTGAGGAAGGTCCGGCGGGAGAAGCGCTTCAGGTCTGCGGCACGCCGGAGCAGCCGGGCAGCGTCCGCGCCCGGCGCCTTCTGCCGGTCCGTCTGGCCGGCGGCCCCTTCATATGGCACTGGACTACCCTAGGCACAGCCAAGCCGGGCAACACAAGCGGGCGGACGCCTTCTGGCCCGGGTGATGTTAAAAGC
>NZ_JBHVBL010000082.1:0-6793 GCF_042668165.1 Arthrobacter sp. NPDC057388 | reverse complement strand
CAGCCTTGTGAGGTGACCGGCCGGCGTCGTTGTGTTTCAGCGGGGCGGATCTGCCGCCATGCCTCAGTCGTGACCCGTTGTGCAGGCACGGCCCGTCCAGCCTCTTCGGGCAGCACTCCCGCGCATCCCCGAAAAAGCTATTGCATTAATCATACAATGATGTATCTTTAATGTGTGACTAGGGGCACATCCCGCACCCGAAGCCACACAACGGTCACAACACCCGGCGAAGCCCGCCCCGTGCTGCCAAGGAAGAAGCACGCAGGCGTCCGCCACCACGCACGTTCCACACCAGGTCCCTCCCGCCCAGGCGGCCGGCACCTGGATCTCCTGAGTAAGAAGGTTCAAATCATGAAAGATGTAGTCATCGTCGGTGCCGGACTCGCCGGCCTGTCGGCAGCATGGCGGCTGCGGCACTGGGACACCGTGGTCCTGGAGTCCGAGAACCGTGTCGGCGGCCGGATCCGCTCGGAGCGCCGCGGTGCCTACTGGCTGAACTGGGGCGGACACGTCTTCGCCGGGGCCGGATCTTCCACCGATGCCCTGCTCAACGAGGTAGGCGTGACCGCCGTGAACATTCCGGGCTCGCTCCAGGCCCTGTCGATGAACGGGAAGTTCATCCGCAAGGGGCACATCGCCACGTACCCCTTCCGCATTCCGATGTCCCTGTCCTCGCGCATCGACACGCTGAAGGCCGGCATGAAGGTTGTCAGCGGCGTCGCCAAATACACCGGCGTGGTCCGGAAGCGCGCGGGGGAGTCCGGCGCCATGCGGCAGCAGCGCATCTACGACTTCGAAAACAACAGCTCGTTCCAGGACTTCATCGGAAACCTCTCCGAGGACGCGGCCGCGCTGTTCAAAACCACCGTCACCCGCTCGGCCGGTGACATGAACGAGATCTCCGCCGGCGCCGGCATCGGCTACTTCAGCCTGGTGCTGGGCATCGGCCAGGGCCTCAGCCAGGGCATCGTCGGCGGCCCGTCCACCCTGACCGAATCGGTCGCGGCCTCCCTCGGGGACCGCATCCAGCTCGGCGCCGCGGTGCAGGAGGTCGTGCACAAGAAGGAATCCGTCGTCGTCAGGTACACCCAGGGCGGCGTGGAGCATGAGGTGGAAGCCCGCACGGTGGTGCTTGCGACCACTGCTGATGTGACGCACCGGATCGGCGTGGACCTTCCGGAGGAACTGCGCGGCGCGCTCGGCCAGATCAAGTACGGCCCGCACGTCAGCACGGCCTTCCTGACCAACGAGACCTCGGCACGGCCCTGGGATGACATCTACGCCATCGCGGCCCCGAAGCGCTCCTTCGCGATCGCCCTGAACCAGGCGAGCATCGTCCGCGGCACCGAGTCCGTACGGAAGCCCGGCGGCAGCTTCATGACCTTCTCACCGGCCAGCCTCGGAAAGGCCCTGCTGGACAGGAGCGACGAGGAAGTGATCAAGACCCACCTCACCGACCTGGACCAGGTCCTGGGCCACGGGTTCGCCGACAGCGTCGTCGAAGCCAAGACCGACCGCTGGAAGGTTGCTTCGCCCTACTGCTTCCCCGGCCGGGCCAAGCTCCAGTCCACCCTCATGCGCGGCACCGACCGCGTGTTCCTGGCGGGCGACTACCTCGGCACCCTCTACACCGAAAGCTCCATCACCACCGGGTTCTCGGCGGCACAGGAGGCCGCAAGCCTGCTGGCCACGCACCGCCAGGCCCCGCCGCAGTCCGGCCTCTCGATCGTCGCTTAAATCTCGGCCGCCTGAACATAACAGGCACCTGAACCAGACCATCTTTTCCCACCCCGTACTTAAAGAAGAGGAACCATTTTCATGTCCAACGACCTCCGCGGTGTCCTGACCGCCCTCTCCACCCCCTTCGCCCAGGACGGTGCCATCGACGTCGATACGCTGCGCCGCATCGTTGACCGCTCCATCGACGCCGGCGTCGACGGCGTCGTAGCTGCCGGCTCCACCGGCGAGGTCGGCGCCCTGTCCTCCGAGGAGCGCCTGCTGCTCATCAACACCGTCATCGAGCAGGCCAACGGGCGGGTCCCGGTCATCGCCAACACCGGTGCCACCTCCACCGACGAGGCCATCCGCCTGTCCCAGGCCGCCGAGAAGGCCGGCGCGGACGTGCTGATGCTCATCACGCCGTACTACGAGCCGCTGTCCCTGGAGGAAACGGTCACCTACATCAAGGACGTTGCCCGGTCCGTCAGCATCCCGGTCATGCTCTACAACATCCCGGCCGTCACCGGCGTGAACCTGGACCCGGCAGCGGTCCGTGCGCTGGCTGAAGAAGTCGAGAACATCAAGTACATCAAGGACTCCAGCGCGAACTGGGAGCAGGCACTGCAGCTGATCCACCACCACTCGGACGTCATCGGCACGTTCATCGGCTGGGACGTGTACCTGTACAGCGCCCTGGTGGAAGGCGCCGCGGGCGTCATGGCCGGCACGGCGAACGTTGTCCCCAACGAGATCGTCGCCGTCAGCCGCCTGATCGCCGAAGGCGACCTCGCCGGTGCCCTGGAACAGTGGAAGCAGGTCTACCCGGTCATCGATGCCCTGCTCTCCGTGCCGTTCATCCCGGCCGTCAAGGCCGGCCTTACCCTGCAGGGCATTCCGGCCGGCTCGCCGCGGCGCCCCACGGCTGCCCTCAGCGCTGAGGACCTCGCACGGGTTGAGCAGGCACTGTCCGCCCTGAAGCAGCCGGTGGGATAAGGGATGGGTGACTTCGCGGAGTTCCTGTCCGGCGTTTCCGACGCGATCTGGGCGCCCATGGCCTACGTCGTGCTCGGGCTCGGCATCGCCTACTCCGTTGCCACCAAGGGCGTGCAGTTTAGGCGCATCCCGGACATGCTCCGGCAGCTGCGGGACAGCGAAGGCGGCGAAGGGGGCCTGTCCTCCTTCCAGGCCCTCGTGCTCGCTCTGGCCAGCCGGGTCGGCGTCGGCAGCATCGCCGGTGTAGCCACCGCCGTCGGCGCCGGCGGACCCGGTGCCCTCGTCTGGATGGCCGTCACGGGCCTGGTCGGATGCACCGTCGGCTACGCGGAGGCAGCCCTGTCCCAGACGTTCAAGCGACAGGTCCAGGACGAGGACCGGCGCAATGCCAACGAGGACATCGGCGGCATGCCGTACTACATCAAGTACGGCCTGAAGCTGCCCAAGGTGGGGGCACTGGTGGCAGTGCTGGGTGTCATCGGCTACGGATTCGTCTTCCCCGGCCTGCAGGTCAACACCATCGCGGCCAGTGCCAAGCTGGCGTTCGGACTGGACAGCTGGATCCCCGCCGTGCTCGTCACGGTGCTGATCGCCCTCGTCATCTTCGGCGGCACCACCCGTCTGGTGAAGGTCACACAGGCACTGGTCCCCGTGCTCGCCATCGGCTACCTGCTCCTGGCGCTCGCCGTCATCGGGATCAACATCGGCAGCGTTCCGCAGGCCGTTGCCCTGATCTTCCAGTCCGCGGTGGGCATCCACCAAGTGCTCGGCGGCATCGCCGGCGCTGCCGTGGCCTGGGGCGTCCGCCGGGCAGTCTTCGCCTCCTCGAACGGTCTGGGCGAAGCAACGTTCGCCGCCGCGGCGGCGCGCACCTCCCACCCGGGCAAGCAGGGCCTGGTCCAGACGTTCAGCATCTACATCGATGTGCTCCTGATCTGCATGGCCACCGGGCTGATGATGGTGGTCTCCGGCAAGTACAACGTCTCGGACGGGTCAGGCGGCTACATCGTCAACAACATGCCGGGCGTGCCGGTTGGGGCCAACTGGGTCCAGGAAGCCATCGACACGCTGGTCCCGGGCTGGGGAGCGGGCTTCGTCGCGGTCGCCGTGCTGCTCTTCGGCTTCACCTGCCTGCTGGCCTACTACTACGTCGCCAACTCCAACCTCCTCTACCTGCTGGACGGCAGGAACGGGCACGGATGGAAGACCGTCCTCAAGGTCGGAACCATGGCCATCGTATTCTTTGGGTCCGTGGTAAACGCACAGCTGGTCTGGGCGGCCGGCGACATCGGGCTGGGCCTTATCGCCTGGGTCAACCTCATCTGCCTGGCCTTCCTCTTCCCGCTGGTCCGCAAGATCTACCGCGACTACGAACGCCAGCGGAAGCTCGGCCTGAACCCCACCTTCGACCCCAAAGCCCTGGGCATCGAAGGAGCGGAGTTCTGGGAAAAAGAGACCGAAGAGTCGCCCGCTGCCGCCGACACGCAGGCACGTCACGCAGGCACATCCCCTAGCTAAGACAGGACTTAAGGAAAAACCATGACCACCACCGAAACATCAGTGTTCACCGTCCGCAGGACCGGAGAGGCTCCCGCACCTTCCCTGCCTCCTGTGGGCCAGTTCATCGGCGGGGCGTTCATTGCTTCGACGACGGATGCCACGGCCGATGTGGTGAACCCGGCCACCGAGGAAACCATCATGCAGGTTCCCTCCGGCTCCGTTGAGGACGTCGACGCCGCCGTCACCGCTGCCGTAGCGGCCAAGGCAGGCTGGGCAGCGAAGACCCCTAAGGACCGGTCGGCGGTGCTGCTGCGCATCGCGGACATCATCGAGAACAACCGCGAACTGCTCGAAACCCTCGAGTCCGCCAACACCGGCAAGCCCCCTGCCGTGGCTGAAGATGATATTTCAAGCGCGGTTGACACCTTCAGGTTCTCCGCCGGCGCCGCCCGTGCCTTCACCACACTGGGCGCGGACGACTACGCGGAGAACCACACCTCCGTGATCTTCCGCGAGCCTGTGGGTGTTGTCGGCGTGATCACGCCCTGGAACTACCCGCTGCTGATGGCCGCGTGGAAGATCGCCCCGATCCTGGCCGCCGGCAACACCCTGGTGCTCAAGCCCTCGGAGCAGACCCCGCTGACCACGCTCAAGCTGGCCGAACTCATCGCCGACGAGGTCCCCGCCGGTGTCCTGAACATCGTCACCGGCTCCGGCCGCGTGGTGGGCAACCGGATTTCGGAGCACCCGGACGTGGACCTGGTCGCGATCACCGGCAGCGTCGGCAGCGGCCAGAAGGTTGCCGAAAGCGCAGCCGCCACCGTCAAGCGCGTGCACCTGGAACTGGGCGGCAAAGCACCCGTCGTTGTCTTCGAGGACGCTGACCTGGAAGCCGCGGCCAAGGGCGTGCGCGAGGCCGGGTTCTGGAACGGCGGGCAGGAATGCGGCGCGGCATGCCGCGTCCTGGTCCATGAGTCGGTTGCTGAGAAGTTCACCGAGCTGCTGGTCCGCGAGGTGAGCGAGATTTCGGTCGGCGCCCCCGGCGCGGGGGACGACGTCGAAATCGGTTCCATGATCTCCAAGGCCCACTACGAACGTGTCCTGGCCGCGCTGGAGGACATCCGCAAGGAAGGCCACACCATCGCCGTGGGCGGCAACGCCCTGGAGGGTCCGGGCTATTTCATCGAGCCCACCGTTGTCACGGACGTCCCGGCCGGCGCCCCGATCACCAGCAACGAGATCTTCGGCCCGGTGGTATCGGTGGAGACCTTCAGCACGGATGAGGAAGCTATCACCCGGGCCAACGAGACCGTGTACGGGCTGGCCGCCTCGGTATGGACCACGAACTCCTCTCGCTCGCTGTCCGTTCCCCGCCGGCTCGACTTCGGCACCGTCTGGGTCAATTCGCACCTGGTCATCGCCAATGAAGTGCCCTGGGGCGGTTTCAAGGGCTCAGGCTACGGCCGCGACCTCTCCATCTATGCACTGGAGGACTTCTCCCGCACCAAGCACGTCATGTACAACCGCGGCTGAGCCGCGTCCAAAGCGCGGTAAAACCCCTCCGTTCCGGCACCACCGGAACGGAGGGGTTTTCCCCGTGCCCAAAAGACTGCGCACAAGCCGCTAATCGGCGTCGATCTCCTCCAGCAGCTTCTTTGCGGCCTTGCTGATGTCATCGTGGTCGTACTGCGCCGCCCGGCTCTCCAGGGAAATGATGGCGCAGCGGTGCACTTTCTTGAAGTCCCCGAACGGAAAGCTCACGCTCCCCTTGGTGCCTTCGGATTTCTCCGCATCAATTCCCAGGTGCCACTTCGAGAACTCGTCGAAGCCGTGCTTGTCAATGAAGGAGTTCTCCTCGTCCGTGGATGGCGCATGTTCGCTCCAGTCGTCACGGACATCCCGCTCCACTTTCCCCTTCTTCACGAGGCTGCGTGCGTGCTCCAGTGCCTTGCGGTTCAGTTTCGTCGCCATGTGGTGCCTCCGGTGCTCGGATCCAGGAACAGCTCAAGGCTAAGACCGACGACGGCGCCCCGCCAGTACACCGCATGTGTGCGGTCTGCTGCCCGGAGACTTTGCTCTCCGGATACGCCGGCAAGCGCCTGAAACAGGCGGAAAAGACCCATTCGTGTCGTGTTGGCCACACTATTCTTGACGTTGCCGCTTTATGACCTAAACTGCTTCACTGAGGTGCCTGAATGGCGCTGTGCAGCAACGAAAGTGAACAACGCTATGGCTACCGATTACGACGCCCCACGCAAGACAGAAGAAGAGTCTCCCTCCGAATCTTTGGAGGCCCTGCAGGCGTCCCGCGGCGGCGGTGCCCAGACCGCCGTTATCGACGTCGATGAGAATGACACCGCCGAGGGCATCGACCTTCCGGGCGCCGATCTTTCCAACGAGGAACTGACGGTTATCGTCGTTCCCGAGCAGTCCGATGAATTCACCTGCGGCTCCTGCTTCCTGGTCCGTCACCGGTCCCAGGTGGCCAAGGAAAAGAACGGCATGAAGTACTGCCACGACTGCGAAGGCTAAGACAGCCCGACTGCATAAAGCCATGCGAGGCGCCGGCTCCCAATGGGAG
>NZ_JBHVBL010000081.1:0-8938 GCF_042668165.1 Arthrobacter sp. NPDC057388 | reverse complement strand
AACGCCCGGTCCCATTCCGAACCCGGAAGCTAAGACCCACAGCGCCGATGGTACTGCACCCGGGAGGGTGTGGGAGAGTAGGTCACCGCCGGACAACCATTAGGTCGAGAGCCCCGAACCAGGCAACCGGTTCGGGGCTCTCCCACATTAAAACCCCCACCACCGCGACCGGTCATGAAGACGCGTCCGGAACGAACCGACGGGATATGAGGACGCGTCCGGCCGGAAGCGACGGGATCTGAGGACGCGTCCGGCCGGAAGCGACGGGATCTGAGGACGCGTCAGGGTGGAAGCGGCAGGAACTGAGGACGCGTCCGGCCGGAAGTGACAGGATCTGAGGACGCGCCGGTAAGGAGACGGCAGGATCTGAGGAAGCGTCCTGTGTGGGGCCGCAGGTAGTGAGAGATCGTCCCCGGATTTGCGGCCGGCTTAAAACGCTCCATCACCTCCTGCAGGTTTTTCCACGACGCGTCCTCACCTCCTGCCGCCTTTTCCCAAACGCTTCCTCATTTAATGCAGGTTTTTGGACAACGCTTCCTCACGTCCTCCAATTGCTTCTGGAACATATTCCCGCCTGACGCTGTTGGCTCAATGAGACCAGTGCACAGCCACAAACCGGTTAAGGACCTTCATGCCCCAGCGCACCATTGTCATCACGGGAGCCAGCGACGGCATCGGTGCAGCAGCTGCACGGAACCTGGCAGAGGCAGGCGAGAAAGTGGTGGTCGTCGGGCGTTCACCAGAGAAGACGGCGGCGGTAGGTGCGGAACTGGGGGCCGACCATTTTGTCTGCGATTTCGCGGAGCTCTCCCAAGTCCGTGAATTGGCAGCCGTGCTGCGTGACCGGTATCCGCGAATAGATGTCCTGGTGAACAACGCCGGCGGGATCATGCGCGGCCACGAGCTGACTCCGGACGGCCATGAGCGGACCTTCCAGGTCAACCATTTGGCGCCGTTTCTGCTGACGACCGAGCTGATGGACATCCTCACTGCCAGCAGGGCCACCATCATCAATACGTCCAGTGCGGCCAACAGCTTCGGTCGGCTGGATCTGACGGATCTCAATTCAGAGCGCAGCTACTCGACGAACCGTGCTTACGGCACCGCCAAGTTGGCCAACATCCTGTTCACCGCAGAACTGCAGAACCGCTACGGGAACGCCGGCGTTGCGGCGGCGGCGTTCCACCCCGGGGTCGTGGCCACGAACTTTGCGGCGGAGTCAACGAGCTGGTTCCGCCACGCCTACAAGACGGTGCTGAACCGGTTCCTGCTGTCGGCCGAGGAGGGCGCCGACACGCTCGTCTGGCTGGCCACTTCCACGCCGGGACGTGATTGGGTTCCCGGGGCTTTCTACGTTAAGCGTGCGTTGGCGAAAGCCAACAAGCAGGCGTATGACGCCGACCTGGCGAGGGCCTTATGGGACCGCAGCCTGGAATTGGTCCGCGCCGGTGCATCCGCGGACAGGTCGCAACTCGACAACGCCTGATCACCTCATAAACGGGTGCGCTGCCGTGCTCTTTGGCCCTCAGCCTGGGAGGTGAGGAAGGGTTGGCCTGAAGGCGACGGGGCGTGAGGAAGGGTTGGCCTGAAGGCGACGGGAGGTGTGGAAGGGTCCGCCCGAAGGCGACGGGGCGTGAGGAAGGGTTGGCCCGAAGGCGACCGGAGGTGAGGAAGCGTCGGGGTTAGCGGTGCAGGCGAAGTCCCGCAAGCGCCTCGAGCACGTCGGCTGAGCGCTTGATGGCCTGGTCGAGTCCGGCCTCGGATTCGGGGACCGAGAACAGGAAGCCCTGCATGGCGTCGCAGTGAAGGGCCGTCAGGTAGGCGGCCTGCTCGGACGTCTCGATGCCCTCTGCGGTGACACTGAGGCCCAGGCTGTGGGCCATGTTGATCATGGAACTGAGAATCGGCAGCTTCTCCGCACCGGTCCTGATCATGGAAACAAAGGACTGGTCGATCTTCACCGCGTCCACCGGCAGGTCCTGCAGCCGGCCCAGCGACGAGTAGCCGGTGCCGAAATCGTCGAGGGCTACCCGGACCCCGGCGCCACGGAGGCTCGTGAGCTGGCTGATGACGTGGTCGTCGGCGTCGAAAAACACGCTCTCGGTCACCTCCAGCACCAGCTGCCGGAGGTCCATGCCATGAGCGTCCGCCATACCCAGCACGCTGCCGGCGAAATCGCAGTCGCGCAGCTGCACCCCGGACACGTTTACAGCTAGCGAGCGTCCCGTTCCGCCCGATAGCCACGGTCCTAGCTGGATGAAACTTTCCCGCATCATCTGCAAACCGATCGTCGAGATCAGTCCGCTGCGCTCCGCCGTCGGAATGAACTGCGACGGCGGGACATTCCTTCCATCGCGCTCCCACCGGGCCAGGGCCTCGAACTGGACCACCTCTCCCAGCCGCGGCGACACCACCGGCTGGTAGCTCACGCTGATCCCGCCGTTGTCGACGGCGAGCCGAAGCCCGGCCTCCATGTCCGTCCGCTGCACCAAGGCCGTCATCATCTCCGGCCGGAAGCGCATGTACCGGTTCTTGCCGGCGGCCTTGGCCGCATACATCGCCACGTCCGCCCGCCGCAGCAGCTCCGACGCGGCCACCGCGTCCTCGCGCAGCGAAGCGATCCCGAGACTAAGGCTTGGCCTGAGCATGGCGCCTTCGATCCGCACGGGAACGTTGAGCGAGTGCACGATGCGCTCCGCCACCGCATCGGCATCCGTAGCGCCGGTCAGGAGCACGACGAACTCATCACCGCCCAGCCGGGCCACCGTGTCGTCCGGCCGGACGCAGGCCCGCAGCCGGCGCGCAACCTCCACCAGCATCTGGTCCCCTGCGGCGTGGCCCAGGATGTCGTTGACCTCCTTGAAGTCGTCAAGGTCCAGGAGCAGGATGTCGACGGCGGCACTCAAGCCGCCGTTCAGTGCTTCGGACAGCTGGTCATGGAACAGCTTGCGGTTCGCCAGTCCGGTCAGCGGATCCTGGAACGCCATCAACTTGAGTTGCGCGGCCTGTTCGGCGAGGTCCGCCATCGCCTGCCGGGCCTGCTCCTGGGCGCGGCGCCGGGGAGTGACGTCGCGGAAGCTCCAGACCCTGCCCACCACAACGTTGCCCACCCGCTGCGGCCGCGAGTAGCGCTCAAAGGTGCGGCCGTCCAGGAACTCCAGGGTGTCGTGGCTTTCCGCAGTGGGGTGCGCGTAAAGTTCGTTGACCTTGTTTAGGAAGCTCTCAGGGTGTGCGAGCAGGCCGAGCACATGGTCGATCACCGCGGCGTCGTTGCCCGTGGCCATGAGTTCCCGGGGGATGCCCCACATCCTGGTGAACTGCTCGTTAATGCCGGCGATCTTGCCGTCGACACCCACCACCAGGATCCCGTCCGCCGTGGACTCCAGGGTGGCGCTGAGCAGCGACATCGCTTCCCGCAGCCCGGCGTCGGCCTCCTGCCGATGGAACGTTGGCCGTATCGACGCGACGAGCCAGGGGCCGGCGTCGGACTCCATCAGTGAGCAGGCAACTTCGCCGTGGAATTCCGTACCGTCGCTGCGCAGCCCGTAGGACTCGAAGGGGGTGTGAGCGGCGGGGTTGTCTTCCTTCTCGCTGCGAAGGGTGGCGAAGAGGCGGTCGAAGCCGCTGCGGTAGCCTTCGGCGAGGAGCATCCGGTGGTCCTGGCCCACGAGTCCTACCCTGCCGTAGCCGAAGAGCCGCTCGGCAGCGGCGTTCACGTGCGTGATCACCCCGTCGCCGCCCACCACCAGAACCGCGTCCGGCAGGGAGTCAAACAGGTCGGCGCCATGGCCGGACGGATCCCGCTCAGGGCGTGGGAAATCCACCGTCATGCGACCGGTGCGTGAGACCGCGAGAAACTCACCGAGCGTCCACCCCCTCACCTCGATCATAGGGGGTGATCCCCGCCGGCGCCCTAGCCTCGCTTCACCCGGCCGGGGCACCGGGCCGGCGTGGGCTCCGGACCCGGCCTTGAGTTGGCCCCTCACCGGCCCCCTCCCGTGCGGGGCTAGCCCGCGGGGGCGTGGTCCACTGCCGCGGCCGTCTGGGTGCCGAGGCCGCGTACCGTCCAGCCTTCGGCCTGCCACGCCGCAGCGTCCAGCACGTTCCGGGCGTCCAGTACCGTCCGGCGTCGTACCAGCTGCCCGACGGCGGCCGGCGAGAGATCCCGGTACTCGGCCCATTCGGTCAGCAGCAGCACCAGTTCGGCACCCTCGAGCGCCCGGGTGGCCGAGGCCTCAAACCGGAGCTGCGGGTAGCGCATCCAGGAGTTGTTGATGGCCTTCGGGTCCGTCACGGTGACATGTGCGCCTGCCGAGGCCAGCCGGAGGGCGACGTCGAGCGCCGGGGAGTCCCGGATGTCGTCGGTGTCCGGCTTGAACGCAGCGCCCAGCACCGTCACGGTCCGGCCGGCGATCATGCCGCCGCAGAGTTTAGCGGCGATCTCGGCGGTCCGGGTACGCTGGCCGAGGTTGATGGAGTCCACCACGCCCATCCACTCGTCCACGGACCGGACCTCCAGCGCCTGAGCCTGGGCCCGGAAACTGCGGATGTCCTTCGGCAGGCAGCCGCCGCCAAAACCCAGGCCGGCGTGCAGGTACCGGTTGCCGATGCGCGGGTCCATGCCCATCGCTTCGCTCAGTTCCGTGACATCGGCGCCGGCAGCGTCACACAGCTCCGACATCGCGTTGATGAAGCTGACCTTCGTGGCCAGGTAGGCGTTCGACGCCGACTTGATCAGTTCCGCCGTCGCGAAATTGCATACGAGCCGGGGGATCCCGGCACGCAGCAGCGGCTCGTAGACCGCGTCCAGCACGGCGGTCACTCCGCGGGCCGCTCCCTGTGTGCCGTCGCTGCGGCGCAGGAACGCGCCCGCCTGGCCGCCCGGCACCCCGTACACCAGCCGGTCCGGCACCAGTGTGTCCTTGACGGCCGTGCCCTGCCGCAGGAACTCCGGGTTCCAGCCCAGCAGCACATCCTGCCGGCTGCTGAGCATGCGTCCCAGCTTGTCTACGGTGCCCACGGGCACCGTTGATTTGCCGACGACGGCGGCACCCCGGCCCAGGTGCGGAAGGAGACTTCTGGTGGCGGAAAGCAGGTAACTCAGGTCGGCGCCGTCGGACGTCTTGGACTGCGGCGTGCCCACGCAGAGGAAGTGCACCTGCGCCGCGGCGGCATCGGCGAAGTCCGTGGAGAAGCTGAGCCGGCCGGTGGCCCGGCCGTCGCCCAGGAGCTCGTCAAGGCCCGGCTCGAAGAAGGGTGCCCTGCCGCCGGCCAGCTGCTCGACGCGGGCGGGGTCGGTGTCGATCCCCACCACGGTATGGCCCATCGACGCGAGCGTGGCCGCATGCACGGCTCCGAGGTAGCCGCAGCCGATCACGGAAATCTTCACAGGGTGGCTCCTTGGGTGCGGGTGGTTTTGGTTTCGTTCCCCACCGGCTCCCTAACCTCGCAAGCTCGGCCCGGGGACCCTGCCGGCGTGGGCCCAGGCTCAACCAGCGGTGTGCCGGCAATGACGTCTTTGTAATGGCGCACCAGTTCCGCGCACAGGGCCGGCCACGTCCGGCCCTGGACCGAGGCGTAAGCGGCCGCTGCGAACGCACGGCGCTTGGCGTCGTCGCCCATCAGGTCCACCACATGCCGGCGCAGGCCGGCCAGGTCGCCGGGCTCATACAGCCAGCCCGTGCGGGAATTCTCCACCAGGTCCAAGGGCCCTCCGCGGCCGGTGGCCACCACCGGAACACCGGATGCCATGGCCTCCTGGATGGTCTGGCAGAAGGTCTCAAACTCGCCGGGATGGACGAAGAGGTCGAACGAGGCGACTGCCCGGGCCAGCTCCTCACCGCCGAGGAAGCCCGTGAACACCGCGTTGGGAAGGGCTTCCTCCAGGGCGGAGCGCTGCGGACCGCCGCCGACAATCACCAGGCGGGTGCCCGGGACATCTGCCAGCACGGCGAGGTCCTCCACCTGCTTCTCCACTGCCAGCCGCCCGACGTAGCCGATGATCCGCTCACCGCCGGGTGCCACGGACGCCCGCCACCCGTCGTCGCGCTTTTCCGGTGCAAAACGCGCAGTATCCACACCGCGCCGCCACATGCCAACCCGCAGAATCCCGCGGCCGCGCAACTGGTTCAGCGCGAAAGTGGACGGCACCAGGGTCCGGGACGCCAGGAGATGAATGTTCTCCACCCGGTTCCAGGCCCAGTTTTCCAGGAACGGCACCCCGTACCGGGCGGCGTAGCTGGGAACCTCAGTCTGGTAGATCGCCACCGTGGGGATCCCCAGCTGGTGCGCGGCCTGCGCCGCCCGCCAGCCGAGCACGAACGGCGACGCCAGGTGGACCACGTCCGGTGCATAGTCGGCAAGGATTCTCTTGACCCGGTACACACCTCCCAGCGCCACGCGCACGTTCGTGTATCCCGCCAGCGGAACCGAGGGCAGCCGGTGCACAAACGCGCCGTGTACAACGTCCAGAACATCAGCGTCCGACGTCGACGGCGCAATCACCAGCACCTCATCGCCCCGCTCCTGCAGATGCTCAAGCACTCGCAGGATGGAGTGCGTGACTCCGTTCATCAGCGGCAGGAATGATTCGGCAACGATAGCGATCCTCACACCTCAACGGTGTTCCCGCCGTCTAACCGTGCGGGGGAACGGGCGTGACCGGGAAAGGAAGGTTGGGTTAACAGACGGGGCCGGGGTTATTCGTGGCGCAGAACGTCCGGAAGCTCATCGACGAAGACGGTCTGGGGCGGTTCGAAGTAGATGACGAGGACCTCGTCGCCCACGGTGAAAACGCTGACCTTGTCGAACGGGTACGCATGAAAAGCGCTGGTGCCTCCGCGGTAGGCGAGCATGACCTCGCCCACGGTTCCGGGGCCGATCTGCCCGCTCACCCTGCCGATCTTCCCGGTAAGGCTCCGGTCAACGTTCCTGTGCACCATGTCGTTTGGCCTCCCCTCAGCTTGCCCTGGCTTCCTTGGCCGCCGGTCCTAGGATCCGGTCTGCTTCGGCGGCTGCTTGGCATGGTTCTGCCCGTTCTTCAGGGCAGTCGAGAGGCGCGGCAGGAAGGAGCCGGCCTGGGTGATGATCCCGCCCACCATGCTGTTGAGGCCGTCGGCGCCGTTGAGCACGGTCAGCTGGTCCACGTGCCCGAACGGCTCGGCGGCCGCTGCCACGATGGACGGCATGTTTTCTGCCAGCTGCTGGGAGATGACGGCGTCCTGGTTGCTTTCCAGCGCCTCGCCGCGGGCCTTGATGCCTTCCGCCTCCGCCAGGGCCTTGGCCTTGATGGCGGAGGCGGCCGCGTCACCCCGTGCCTTCGTGGCCGCGGCCTCGGCTTCACCGGTCACCCGGGTGGCTCCGGCAATCGCGGCGGCCGCACTCGCGTTGGCCTGTGCCTCCACTTCCACCCGCCGGGCATTGGCCTGCGCTTCAAGTTCCGTACGTTTGGCGCGGGCCTCGGCTGCGCTGATGTCCGCCGCCTTCTGCGCCTCCGCCTCCGTGCGCTGGGCGTAGGCCTTGGCGTCGGCGGGCTTGCGGATGGTGGTCTGCAGCTTCTGTTCCTCGCGGTCCGCCTCCAGCTTGGCCACCTCGGTTTCCTGGACCACCACCTGCTGGCGTGCGGTTGCCTCCGCCAGCGGGCCGGCCTGCGCCGCATTGGCCCTGGCCCGTTCCGCGTTGGCCTGCGCGGCGGACTGCTTGATGGCCGAGACGCTCTGCGCATCTGCGATCTGAGCGGCGGCCTCGGCTTCCCGCTCCGCGGCCTCGCGGTTCCGGGTTGCCTCGGCAATGCGGGCTTCCATCTTGACCTGGGCGATGTGCGGCTTGGCGATGTTCTGGATGTAGCCGGTAGGGTCCTGAAGGTCCTTGATCTGCAGGGAATCAACCACCAGGCCCAGCTTTTCCATTTCTACGCCACTCGCCCCGCGGACCTGGGACGCCAACTTATCGCGTTCGCGGATGATCTCCTCCACCGTCATGCTGCCGATAATGGAACGCAGGTGGCCCTCGAAGACGTTGTACACCTGGCTCTCCATTTTCGGCTGCTGGCCAAGGAACCTGCGGGCGGCATTGGCGATAAAGGCCGGGGCGTCCCCGATTTTGTAAATGACGACGCCTTCCACCACGACCTGGATGCCCTGGTTCGTGACGCACGAGACCTTTAGTTCGGTTTCGTTCAGCGTCAGGGACAGCGTCCGGACGGTCTGCAGGCCGGGGACCACCAGGGCGCCCTTCCCGGTGACGATCTTGAAGTCCATCCCGTCGGTGCTTTCCAGAGTGGCACGGGTCAATCCGGAAATAATGAGGGCCTCGTTCGGTTCGGCCACCTTCCACATGAGTTTGACCGCCAGCCAAATAACCAGAATGCCCAAAAGCACCGAGACAACAACAATGATCAGGGGCAGGATAGCTGCCAGGTTCTCCATGGCGGTGTCCTCTCGGTGCAATTGGAACAGGGCAATTGAACACAGAAAATACGTTGCCGGCAGTCCTGATAAATCCGGGAATTCCGGCTGTAATAGACAGTGTGGTGGTGCGCCCCGGCAGAGTCCAGCAATCCGGGCGCTCTGGCCGGACTGAGGTGCCGGCCGTAAGGTCGGCGGTGATGGGCTTTTCCCAACCCGAGGAGAACGCATGGCATTGAGCAAGGGCACCCAGGTGGAATGGAACACGCCACAGGGCAAGACGCACGGCAAGATCGTGGAAAAGAAAACCAGCGACTTCGAACTCGACGGACACACCCACCGGGCCAGCGACGACGAGCCCCAGTACGTGGTGGAGTCCGCCAAGACGGGGGCGCGTGCCGCCCATAAGGCGTCCGCACTGACCGAGAAGAAGGGCTAAGCCGCCGGCCGTCCATGTGTTGACCCCGCCCGCGCCCGCCGCGGGCATCCCGGCCACAGACAAACGGCCGGCCCGCGCTGTGCGGGCCCTGTCT
>NZ_JBHVBL010000080.1:0-8969 GCF_042668165.1 Arthrobacter sp. NPDC057388 | reverse complement strand
GCCGGGCACCCAGGTGCCCGGCCGCCGTCGTCCGTTATTGCCTTTGCTTTTGCTGAGGCGAACCGGTCAGCGCAGGCCCTTGAACACGTTCTTGGGCCGCTGCATCTCGCCGTGCTTGGCGCCCAGGACAATGACAGAGGCCGCGAACGCGGGGATAGCCCACTGCAGCGCCTTCAGCTGCTTCTGCGCTGACTGGAGCTTGGCCGACGAGCCTGGCCGTGGCTCCGTGGCGCCCTCGGCACCCTCCTCGGCCAGCTTGTCCACCTTCTTCCCCAGTACGCCGGCGTACAGGGTGACCGCGGCTCCCGCCACCGTGACGGCCGTCTTGAGAACAGTGTCCCGGGCCACGCCCTCCTGGCTGGCAATCCTGTCCTTGTTTTCCAGCGCGATGAACAAATCGGCCAGCAGGTGGGTTGCGAAGGCCCCCGTCTGGACAGGAGCCCATTTCATCCAGCCCCTGCTCGAGAGGCGCGTGCGTTCGGCCGGGTCCTTCGCCTCCGCGGCGGCGCCGTTGAGGCCGACGGCACCCATCAGTGAGCCGCCGAACCAGGCCGCTGCCGTGAGGTCGTGAACTGACCGCGCAAAAAGATTTCCAGCCATGATGTCCTTCCTAATCAAAAGAGGTTCAATCCGGAACAGTGGCTTCTGCGAACCCTTAGCGAAGGTGCCCGCCAGCCATACCAAAGAGGTGGTCCCCATATGGTAAGCACACTTACTAACGTTACGGTAGCCCGTAATATCAATGGTTCTGTGCGTAAAATCAACGCCATGGGATCATCAGGAACACTTTTTGGCTGGGCATTCGGCGACTCTGAACGCGAGGACGACCAGTCGTACGTGGACGGACTGAAACGCGAGGCGCTGGCCAACGCCACACAGGCCGCCAGGAGCAAGGGCTTCGACGTCGACGCCGGCTCGGAAGTATTCACCATCCTCAGCGCGGGCGATGCCCTCGTGGACATCGAAACGGCACCTGACGACCTCGTGGTGCGCTGCACGGTGCGGCTCGTGGGCGAGGGCTCCGAGCGCATCCATGCGGAGGGTCCGATGAACGGCTAAATCAGAGGGCACCACGCCGAACTGCAAAGCGGAGGCCATGACGGACAACGACTCCACAATCAGCGATGCAGCCGACGCCGCGGAAGCTGCATCGAACACCAAGGCGCTCGACGTCGTCGCGCGTTCCGGTTTCGCTGTCATGGCCCTGCTGCACATCATCGTCGGGGCGATCGCGATTGCTCTGGCACTGGGGCATCCCGGGCAGGCCGAGCCCACCGGAGCCATTGAGCAGCTGGCCGCCAATCCCTGGGGGCCCGCCATCATGTGGGCGGGCATGGTCGGATGCGGCGGGCTTTCCCTCTGGCAGCTGAGCGAGGCCACCCTCCGGGCCCGGCACCTGCCCCGCAAAGAACGGATCGGTAAGCTGATCTCCTCCGGCTTCCTCGCGATCGCCTACGGCAGTGTGGGCCTGAGTTTCGCCGGTTTTGCGGTGGGGCTTCGCGGAGACTCGGGCGAGTCAACGCGCGACGTGAGCCAGGCCCTGCTGAGCAATCCGTTCGGCGCCGTGATCCTCAGCGCGCTCGGCCTGACGGTCATCGGTGTGGGCATCTACTTTGTGCTGAAGGGGCTCCGCAGGGGTTTCAAAGAGGAGCTCTTCCACTTTGACGGCACGCGCCGGGGCAAGCTCATCGATTCCCTGGGCGTCACCGGGCATGTGGCCAAGGGCATCGCGTTGTTCCTCGCCGGCCTGCTCTTCGCCATCGCGGCTGCCAAGCACGCCCCCGAAGAGTCCACCGGCCTCGACGGCAGCCTGAAGGCCTTGCGGGACCACGAGTACGGGCCCTACCTGCTGTTTGCGATCGGCGCCGGCTTCATCTGCTACGGAATCTTCGCCCTGGTCCGTTCAAAGTTCGGCAGGATGTAGCTTTGGGAGAACCCTACCCGTGGGAGGACGACGCATGACAAGACGGTTCAGCGGTGATCCGGGCGGCGCGCCCAACCGGACCTCCAACCGGGCGGCTGACCTCGCCGGCCGCGGATTTGCCGCCGTGTTCCGGGGCCTGAAGGCGGTCCGGCCCGGGCGCCCCATCCATCCGCGGGGCATCAGCCTGGTTGGAGAGCTGACCCTCACCGGCGCCGCGGGCCGCGCCGCTGCCGGGCTCCCGGCGGCCAGCGGCATTGCATGGCTCGACGACGCCGGGACCCACCAGGTGCGCGGGCGGTTTTCCCGTTCCGTGGGCCTTCCGGAGGCGCTGCCGGACATTCTGGGCCTGGCGCTGCGGACTTCGGCAGCTTCCCGCGGTTCCGGTGGTTCCGCGGCTTCCGGCGCCGGCGGCGCCGCTGACGTTGACGGCTTTGGTGACAGTGACCGCTTTGGTGACGTTGACGGCTTTGGTGACAGTGACCGCTTTGGTGACAGTGCCGACGTCGGGGATGTCCTGTTCGCCTCGACCGGCTGGGGTGTGCCGGGCCGGTTCCTGCTGGTGCCCAAGCTGGACGTCGGGACCGCCAGGTTCACCACGCTGATGCCCTACAGGGGGTCCAACGGGCCTGTCCTGCTGGGGCTGCGCACCCTGTCCCTGCCCGGGCGTGCGACGGGGCGCGCGGACACCGGGGGCAACTTCAGTGAGTCGTTGGCCACCGGCGACTGGACTCTTGCCCTGTCATATGCCACCCCGGCCGGCCGGTGGGTGCAGGCCGGTGTGCTCCACCTGAGGGCCACCGGCGCCGGCCCCACAAACGCCGGCCCTGCAGACACCGGCCCTGCAGACACCGGCCCTGCAGACGCCGACGATGGCGCCGCAGCCCGCGGAGGCTCGGCCAGCGGGGACACTGCCATCCGCTTCGACCCGCTGAAGCACCCGCTGCCCGGCGCGGGAACGTACGCCTGGACACGCCGCCTCCGGGAACGTTCCTACCGTGCCGCCCGGCGCCCCGCTGCCCGCATGATCGGCGCCCCGGACCCCGCCGGGTTCACAGCCGCAGACCCGAATGCCACCGCCCGGCGTCGGGCTTCGGCCGACGAAAGGAACAGCATGTCAACCGTTACCCAGGTCTTCAACTCACCGGCATCGGCAGTCTGGAAAGTGATTGCGGACGGATGGCTCTATTCCGGCTGGGTGGTCGGCGCCTCGAGAATCCGTGACGTGGACGCGCGCTGGCCTGAGGTCGGTGCCCTGCTCCACCACTCGGTGGGCGCCTGGCCACTGCTCATCAACGACTCAACGAAGGTGACGGCGATGGAACCGGAGAGGCGCCTTGAGCTGATCGCCCGCGGCTGGCCCATGGGGGAGGCCAAGGTGGTCATCACCCTCGAAGATCTCGGCGGGCAGTGCCGGGTGACGATAGCCGAGGACGCGGTCCGCGGCCCGGGCCTGGCTGTTCCCAAGGCGCTGCGGGATCCGGTCATCACGGTACGCAACCGGGAAACCCTGGACCGGCTGGAGCTGATGGCCGCCGGCGGCGCGGGGGCTTAAAGCACAGGGGCCCGCACCTTGAGGCGCGGGCCCACGTGATTTGCGCGGGTGTTGCTCTAGACGTTGGCGGCAATGCCGTCGCGGGAGATGGCGACCATGTCCTCGCGCGGCACTACCTTGATGCGCTCACGCACAACCTCAACGCCGTGCGAGCCGCCGGCAGCGGTGGCCTCGGCGCCGAGGGCGAGTTCGTGGGCGTCCAGGGCCAGCCAGCCTTCCCACGTGGTGTATTCCACGCCGCGGCTTTCGAGCAGTTCGACGACGGCCTCGGCAGCAGGTGCCTCGGCCACCGGCAGGTTCTCGCGGTCTTCCAGCAGGAACGTCACGGTCTCCAGCGCGTCGCCCTTGGTGTGGCCGATGAGGCCGACCGGTCCGCGCTTGATCCAGCCGGTGGCGTAAATGCCGGGGACGTGCTCGCCGGATGCGTCCAGGACGCGGCCGCCGGCGTTCGGGATGACGCCCTTCTTGTGGTCGAACTCGATTTCCGGCAGGGCGGAACCGAAGTAGCCGATGGCGCGGTAGACGGCCTGGACCGGGTAATCGACGTACTCGCCGGTGCCGCGGGCGTTGCCCGTGCCGTCCAGTTCGGTGCGTTCAAACTTAATGCCGCTGACGCGCCCGGGGTTCTCGGCGTCGTCGTAAATTTCCACCGGGCTGTGCAGGAAGTGCAGGTGCAGGCGGCGGGAGGCCTTGAGCTCGGAGAGGTCCTCGGGCTGCTCGGCGATCCAGTTGGTGAGCGTTCCGACCATGGTCTTGGTCTGGTTGTTGGTCTGGATCTGGCGGTCGGATTCCTCGTCGAATTCGAAGTCCTCCGCGTACAGGATGATGTCCACGTCCTTGGAGTGGGACAGCTCGCGGAGCTCCAGCGGGGTGAACTTGACCTGGGCCGGGCCGCGGCGGCCGAAGACGTGGACGTCGGTGACGGGCGAGGCCTTCAGGCCGGCGTAGACGTTGTCCGGGATCTCGGAGACCAGCAGGTCGTCGGCGTGCTTGGAGAGGACACGTGCCACGTCCAGGGCCACGTTGCCGTTGCCGATCACGGCGATTTCCTTGGCGTCCAGCGGCCATTCGCGGGAAACGTCCGGGTGTCCGTCGTACCAGGACACGAAGTCGGCGCCGCCGAAGGAGCCCTCAAGTTCGATGCCGGGGATGTTCAGGTCGGCGTCCTTGATGGCGCCGGTCGCGAAGATGACGGCGTCGTAGTGTGCGCGCAGGTCCTCGATGGAGAGGTCCGTGCCGTAGTCAACGTTGCCGAAGAAGCGGATGTCGCCGCGGTCCAGGACCTTGTGCAGGGCGTTGACGATGCCCTTGATGCGCGGGTGGTCCGGGGCCACACCGTAGCGGATCAGGCCGTAGGGCGCCGGGTAGCGGTCAAAGAGGTCGATGCTCACGGTCAGCTCGCCGCTCTTGACGGCCTCGCTCTTGGTGAGGATGTCCGCTGCGTAGACGCCGGCCGGGCCGGATCCGATGACGGCCACGCGCAACGGGCGGGCGGCGGTTCCTACGGTGGTGCTGGTTGACACGGCTGTGTTCCTTTTCTTCTGCATCGGTTGCTCCGTAGGCGCCCTTTTGAACCTTCATAAGGGCAGTTATGGAGCAATCGATGGGTTTCAGGGGGTGAGAACGCGGGTGGTGCTTGTGCGGGGCTTGTTGGGGCTGGTGGTGCTGTAGTCAGCGGTTTTGAAGTGCGACGGCGCGAAGGGGCTGACGCGGACAACGTCACCGATGACGATCACTGCAGGATTGGCGACGCCGGCGGCCTCGGCCTGGTCGGCAATGGTGCCCAGGGTGCCGATGGTGACGCGCTGGTCCGGCAGGTAGCCGTTTTCCACAATACCAACTGGAGTGTCACCGGGCAGACCGGCTTTGCCGAGGGCGGACGCGGATTCGCGCAGCTGGCCTACGCCCATGAGCAGCACCACTGTGTGGTCGGGGCGGGCCGGGACCTCGGACAGTTCCTCGTGGCCGGTGACAACGCTGAAACCCTTGGCCAGACCGCGGTGCGTCACCGGGATGCCGGCGGCGGCGGGGACGGAGATGGCGGAAGTTACACCGGAGACCACCTCAACCTCGACGCCGTGCTGGCGGCAGTATTCAGCTTCCTCGCCGCCGCGGCCCAGGACGTAGGGGTCGCCGCCTTTGAGGCGGACCACACGGTGGCCCTGCAGCGCCTCGTCGACGAGGATCCGGTTGATCTCAGCCTGCGGGACGGGGTGGTGCCCGGGGGTCTTGCCGACCTCGATGACGCGCACGTCGGGCGCAAGTTCGTTGAGCAGCTCGCGGGGGCCGAGGCGGTCCGCCACCACGACATCGGCCTGGCCGAGCAGCCGGCGGCCGCGGACGGTGATGAGGCCGGTATCGCCGGGCCCGCCACCGACCAGGGCGACGGATCCGCGGTGGGCGCGGCGGCGGCGCAGCGGCAGATCGCCGGATTCCAGGGCAGTGGCGACGGCGTCGCGCAGGGCCATGGCGCGGCGCGGGTCTCCCCCGGCGTTGACGGCGATCTTGACGTCGTCCACTTCGGCGACGGCGGGCGTCCAGGCGGCGGAAGATTCATGGTCGGAAGCGTTGACGCACCAGACGCGCTGCGCCTCGGCGTCGGCTGCCACCTGGGTATCAACGGCGGGATTGCCGGTGGCGGTCTGGACGAACCAGACACCGTCAACGTCCTCCGAGCGGTAGGTACGGGGTTCCCAGACGAGCAGGCCGGCGTCGGCAAGCTCCCGGAGCGGGGCGGTGGCCTCAGGGGCAACCACGGTGACGCGGGCACCGGCGTCGAGCAGGCCCTTCGCGCGGCGCGCAGCAACGCGCCCGCCGCCCACCACCAGCACGGGGCGGCCGAGGAGGCGCAGCGCCGTGGGGTAAATGTCCTGAATTGCCATGAATCAACGGTAGGGCTGTGTTACGGGCCCGACCAACGGCGCGGAAACACCAGTTCACGCAAGGTAACGCTGCGTCACATTGCCTCGGATTGTTGCGTTCCGCCCGCTCCCGGATTCCCGAACCGGAAATGTCTGTGACCGGCCCTACAATATCTGGGATCAGTATCTCTGATCGGTCTCAAATCCGTCTCAATCGGTCTCAACATGGGGGAAGGGGACTAATTGTCTCTGCACGAAAACGTCCGTACGCGGACGCGCCCTGGTCTTCTGACCAGGAGCATTGCCACAGCCGGCAGCATCGCGTTGCTCGCCGGACTCCTGATGGCTCCGGCAGCACAGGCGCTGCCGATGGAAGCAGGCGCAGTCACGGAGCCCGCACCGGCTCCCGTAGACCCCGCGCCTGTGGATCAAACGGCTGACCCGGCGCCGGCTGGGTCGGTTCCGGTAGACCCGGCGCCTGCCGATCCGGCGGTGGACGGGCAGCCGTCGGCGGAGGTCCCGCCGGCCGAAACCGTCCCCGCCGAGGTGACGCCCACGGAAAAAGTGCCCACGGAAACAGCGCCCGCGGAGGCGGCGCCGGCCGCCCCGGAAAACATCAGCCTTCCGCTGATTGAGGGCGATCCCGTCGTCGGCGGCACGCTTACGTCCACCGGCGGCCAGTGGAGCAATAGTGCCGGTTGGATCCAGTACAGCTGGATCATCGACGGCGTTCCCGTCCAGACTGCAGGTCACGCGGTCGGCGAAGCTGATGTCCTGAACATCGTCCCGTCCATGGCCGGCAAGAGCATCCAGCTCACTGTCGTGGCGTCGTCAGACGCGCAAACCTCCGGAACGGAAGCGTCCGCCGAGCCTGTCACGGTACGGGAGGCCGCCTTCTCCGACAATGTCTGGAGCAACGCCGTGACCGGCAGGCCTGCTGTGGGGCAGGTACTCTCAGTGGGCACTCCGCAGTGGGGAACCGTCACCTACCAGTGGTTCCGCGGAACTGCAGCCATCGCATCGGCCACAGCCGCGCGCTACACGGTGGCACCCGCCGACGTCGGACAGAAACTGTGGGCAAAGGCCACCCTGTCCGCACCGGGCTACACAACAGTGGAGCGCTCCTCCGTCCAGGTCACTGGCGTGGCCGGGACCTTTGTCACCGCACCCGTGCCGACCGTCAGCGGCACCGCCCGCGTGGGCCAGGTACAGACGTCGATTGCAGGAACGTGGGCTCCGGGCGGCGCCGGGCTGTCCTACCAGTGGTACCGGGGAACGGCAGCCATCGCCGGTGCTGTCAGCTACAGGTACACCACCACAGCGGCCGACTACGGCAAGTCGCTCAAGGTCCGCGTCCGGGCCACCAAGGCCGGCTTTGTCACCGTGGACCGGTTCTCGGCCCCGCGCACCATTGCAGCCGGGACGATTGTTGCCACCAAGTCCGTCGTCGTGACCGGTGTTCACCGGTACAACCAGACCCTGGGCATATCGCAGGGGTGGACAGCAGGTGTCAGCTACAAGTACCAGTGGTACCGGAACGGCGTGGCAATCCGTGGCGGAACGGCTTCGTGGTTCTACCTCAGTCCCGGATATATCGGTTCCAAGGTGAACGTGAAGGTGACGGTATCGAAGGCCGGCTATGCAACCCGTTCGGTCACCACCGGGGCAGCTACCGTTGGGAAGGCGCTGATCACCCTGAAGACAGCGCCGAAGATCACCGGAGCCCTATGGCTGGGGGCAACGCTCACGGCGAGCCCCGGCACCTACTCCCCCGCGCCGTACGCCTACACGTACCAGTGGTACCGCAATGGCGTGACGATCTCCGGCGCACGTAACAGGACCTACCGTGTAAACGCCGCGGACAACGGGAAGTCTCTCTCCGTGCGGGTCGCGGCCAGCAGAACCTACTACGACACTCGGGTGGCAGCGAGCCCGGCGGCGAAACTTCCGACCTGGGCGGTGACGGTCCTCCGCGGCGACGGCACGTACCGCGTGGGAACCCAGATCAAGCCGGGGCTGTACAAGTCCACGGGTGGATCCTTTTGCTACTGGGCGCGACTCAGCGGGTTCTCGGGAAGCTTCGATGACATCATTGAGAATGACATCGTCTCAGGAGTGACCTACGTGCAGATCCTTCCTGGTGACGTTGGCTTTGAGAGCGACGGTTGCGGCAACTGGACGACTGTCCCGTCTACGGGGGCAAGGGCCACAAGCATCACCAGGGACGGAACTTATCGGGTCGGCATCGATATCCTGCCGGGAACGTACTACGGGTACGCTGCGGCAAGTGACTTCTGCATGTGGACCACTTTGCGAGGTTTCAGCGGCGAGTACACCGACATCGTGGATTGGGACATTCCCAGCGGATGGGTAGTCGTTACAATTCCTTCAGGGGTGAGGGGCTTTGCAGTCGATGGCTGCGGCACACTGACCCGAGGCTGACCCTCAGTGAGCAGAAAGCCCGACGGCGATCATCGCCGTCGGGCTTTCTTGTGCCCCGAAGTTTCGGTGTGCCGCTGCACTCGTGGGGCACTTTGGCCGGAGAAACGGCCTGGATCGCGCAATTCTTGGCGTGTCCCGTGTCGAGGTGCCCCAGTTTGGCAGCCGGGTCCCGAGCCCCCAGGTGTGACCC
>NZ_JBHVBL010000079.1:0-9006 GCF_042668165.1 Arthrobacter sp. NPDC057388 | reverse complement strand
AACAGGCGGCACCGGCTCCCTCTGCGTTTCAGCTGAAACAGCTAGGACAGGGCCAGCCCCAGCTTCGCGAGCCTGTCACCGAGCAGCGCGCCCAGGGCACGGTGGCCGTCGCTGTTCATGTGGACGCTGTCCTTGAGCTGATCCTCCAGTCCGTAGCGGGTGAGCCAGTCGCCGACGCTGACGAACGGAATTCCGTGGCCCCCGGCGACGGTTCCGAGCAGGGCGTCCACCTCGGCACGCCGGGCGCCGCCGTGCTCCGCGCCCTTGCCCAGTGTTCCCACCATCACCAGCTTCGCGCCGGGATAGCGCTGCTTGATGGTGGTGATCAGCCGGTCGGCGTTGGCTGAGATCTGCTCGTTGCTGGCGCCCTGCTTGGCATCGTTTCCGCCGCCTTCGATGAGCACCAGCGGCGGGAAGCCGTACGGAAGGTGCCAGTCCCCGCGCTGCAGGGCATCGACGTAGTTTCCGGTGGTGCCGTAAGAGGCGACAAAGCCGGTGCCGCCCTTGCCGCAGAAGAACACTTCATAGCCCAGCCCGCCGAGAGCACGGCGCGGCCAGCTGGCCTGCGGCTCCGACTGTGAGTCGCCGATCAGCAGCGCGGTGTGGGCGATGTTGCCCACGATCACCTCGTCCCGGCCGTTGGCAGGGTTGCGGTACAGCGCACCGGGCGGGAGCGTGGCAGGGTCGACGGCGGCTGCCAGGTCACTCACGACGGCGGAGCCGGCGGCAACCGCCTCGCCCGGGGCGGCCACCGGGGCGGCGGCACGCGGCGCCGCCGACGCCGCGGATCCCGCACCGGACGCCGGTTCCTGTGCGGCGCCGCAGCCCGCCAAAAACACGCTGCCGGCAATGACGGGACCAATCAGGAGGGCCCGCGTCGAGGCTTGAAACATCCGTGGACTCCTGGCCTGTTCGTAAGTGGTCTAGCAATAGTGGTGGATCACTTCCGGAAAAGCCAGTGATTTTGCTCACATGACATCCTATTGGATTCACGATTTGGTAACGGGCCGCAGGAGCGGGTGTGTTCCCGATTTAGGCCAATAAATGGCAGACCGTTTAGACTGGCAGTAGGTGCCCTGTGTTAAGGGTCTGATCCGTCGTGCGTTCCGGTAGGAAATGGCGCGATACAACAGCTGACTTCACCATTGAATCGAGCCATTACGCATGTCTGAAACCACCACCCAAACTGCCGCGAACATTGCATCCCGCAGTGACCTGCGCAACGTCGCCATTGTGGCCCACGTTGACCACGGCAAGACCACGCTTGTGGACGCCATGCTCAAGCAGACCAACTCCTTCGCCTCGCACGGAGAGGTCGAGGACCGCGTCATGGACTCCGGTGACCTGGAGCGCGAAAAGGGCATCACCATCCTGGCGAAGAACACCACCGTTGCGTACAACGGCCCGTCCTCCAACGGTGAGACCATCACCATCAACGTGATCGACACCCCCGGCCACGCCGACTTCGGCGGCGAGGTGGAGCGCGGCCTGTCCATGGTGGACGGCGTCGTCCTCCTCGTGGACGCCTCCGAAGGCCCGCTGCCGCAGACCCGCTTCGTCCTGCGCAAGGCCCTGGCCGCGCACCTGCCGGTCGTCCTGCTGGTGAACAAGACGGACCGCCCTGACGCCCGTATCGAAGAGGTTGTCCACGAGTCGATGGACCTCCTGCTCGGCCTGGCTTCGGACCTCGCGGACGAGGTGCCGGACCTCGACCTGGACGAAATCCTGAACGTTCCCGTTGTGTACGCAGCCGCCAAGGTTGGCCGCGCGTCCCTGGAGCAGCCGGCCGACGGCGCCGCCCCGGACAACGAGGACCTTGAGCCGCTGTTCAAGACCATCATCGAGCACATCCCCGCCCCGACCTACAACCCGGAGGGCGTGCTGCAGGCCCACGTGACCAACCTGGACGCCTCGCCGTTCCTTGGCCGCCTCGCCCTGCTGCGCGTCTACAACGGCACCCTCCGCAAGGGCCAGCAGGTCGCCTGGGCCCGCCAGAACGGCGAGCTCAAGACCGTGAAGATCACCGAACTGCTGGCCACCAAGGCCCTCGAGCGCGTTCCCGCCGAGTCCGCCGGCCCCGGCGAGATCGTCGCCGTCGCCGGCATCGAGGACATCACCATCGGTGAGACCCTGACCGACGTCGAAAACCCGCAGCCGCTGCCGCTCATCACCGTGGACGATCCCGCAATCTCCATGACCATCGGTATCAACACCTCGCCGCTCGCCGGCAAGGTCAAGGGCGCCAAGGTGACGGCCCGCCAGGTGAAGGACCGCCTGGACAAGGAACTGATCGGTAACGTCTCCATCAAGGTGCTGCCCACCGAACGCCCGGATGCCTGGGAAGTCCAGGGCCGTGGCGAGCTCGCCCTGGCCATCCTCGTGGAGCAGATGCGCCGCGAAGGCTTTGAACTTACCGTCGGCAAGCCGCAGGTTGTCACCAAGACCATCGACGGCAAGGTTCACGAGCCGATGGAGCACATGACCATCGACGTGCCCGAAGAGTACCTCGGCGCGGTGACCCAGCTGATGGCAGCCCGCAAGGGCCGCATGACCAACATGGCCAACCACGGCACGGGCTGGGTCCGGATGGAATTCATCGTTCCCGCCCGCGGCCTCATCGGCTTCCGCACCAAGTTCCTCACGGACACCCGCGGCGCCGGCATCGCGGCCTCGATCTCCGAAGGCTACGAGCCGTGGGCCGGCCCGATCGAGTACCGCACCAACGGTTCCATGGTGGCCGACCGCGCCGGCGTGGTGACCCCGTTCGCCATGATCAACCTGCAGGAACGCGGTTCCTTCTTCGTCAAGCCGACCTCCGAGGTCTACGAAGGCATGATCGTGGGCGAGAACTCCCGCGCCGACGACATGGACGTGAACATCACCAAGGAAAAGAAGCTCACCAACATGCGTGCCGCTTCCTCCGACAGCTTCGAGAACCTCACGCCGCCGCGCGAGCTGACCCTCGAAGAGTCCCTCGAATTCGCCCGCGAAGACGAGTGTGTCGAGGTCACTCCGGAGGACATTCGCATCCGCAAGGTCATCCTCGACTCCAACGAGCGTGCCAAGGCCAACCGCGCCCGCGCGAAGGCCTAACGGTACCTCCCGCGATTAACTGCGCATGAACAGAAGAGCTGCCGGCATGGCAGGCGGCCTCGCCGCCGCCGTGCCGGCAGCTCTTTTTGCAGCCCTCGCCGGAACAGCACTGCACCGCCAATCGCTCGAGGCAACCCATCTCCAGGCAACCGGCCTTGGGGCAGCCGGTGCTGCCCTGCCTCTGGGTGCCGTTGCCGCACTCCTGCTCCTTGCCTCCCTCCAGCTGTTCCTGGGCGCCGCGTTCCGGACGCTCATTCCGACGGCGGTGTGCGGCGCGCTCTGTTACGCCCTGGCCGGTTGGTGGTCCGGGATGGAATCCGGCAAGCGGCTGATTGCGGGAGACCTGGCCGGGGGTGTCTGGGTCTACGGGATCGTGGCGGTCACCGTCATCATGCTGGCCTGGTGCCGGCGGTACCGCAGGTAGGCAGCGGCGCTCCTGCGGCCCGCCGGCAGCGCTGCCGGCGCTAATCCGCCGTCGGGTCCCGGTGGTGGGCAATCATCAGCGAAGTGGCCTCGCCGTCGTCGTCCGCGGGAAGTGCCATGTACTCCTCGACGACGGCGCGCAGCTTGCCCAGCATTTCGTCCCGCCGGGCGGCGTTGAACTTGACCCCCAGCCGCCACACTTCGATGTCCTCCGGCGGCAGGTCCCTGGTCTCCTGGAGGAAGGTCTCTATGAGGATGGGTGCCACATTGTCCACGGGCGTGCTCCAGGACTTTCGGCTGGCGATGTAGGGCACTTCCGTGGCCCCGCGGCGGCCCTTCCGCCGTTCCTCCGGGAGCAGGAACCCGGTCCGCACCAGCGTGCGGACGTGATGCAGGCTCGACGCCGGATTCAGGCCGAGCAGTTCGGCGATCTCCTTGTTGGTCCGCGACTGGTGCAGGCACAGCCGCAGGATCCTCAGCCGCAGCGGCGAACTCAGGGCGCGGCCCTTGGCCACGAGGTCTGCATCACCGCTGTCGCGCGGGAGTTCCATAGACGCAAGTGTAACGACGTACGACTGATTGACATACGCCAATCGTCAACCGAGACTGAAGCCGTGACTGCCGAACCGACAGGGGCGGAACCCGCAAAAACATCGCTGTGGCGGGACCGCAACTTCACCACTTTCTGGGCTGGCCAGGCCCTGGGCCAGTTCGGCGCGCAGCTGGGACAGTTGGCGCTTCCCGTGCTGGCCGTCACCTTGCTTCAGGCCTCCGAATTGCAGGTGGGGGTGCTGAACGCGGCAGGCATGGCGGCGTTCCTGGCCGTCGGGCTGCCGGCCGGTGCCTGGGTGGACCGCTGGCTGAAGCGCAGGACCATGATCACCGCGGATCTGGTGCGGATGGCTGCCATGGTAACGGTGCCGTTCCTGTGGTGGAGCGGGAGCCTGGAAATCTGGCACCTCTATGCCGTGGCGGGGATCCTGGGGACGGCCACGGTGTTCTTCGATGTCGCCTACCAGAGCTACGTACCGGTGTTGGTGCCGGCCGCGCACGTCCAGGAAGCCAACTCGAAACTTGAGGCTACGGCGGCGATAGCCCGCATCGGCGGGCCGGCTGCCGGCGGCGCGCTACTGGCCGTGGTGTCGGCGCCCGTGCTGTTCGTGGGGGAAGCTGCAGGTTACCTGCTCTCGGCGGTGTTCCTCAGGCGTACCCGCGACTCGGAGGAACGGATGCCGGCGGCCGCGCGGCGTCCCCTTCCGGTCGAGATCCGGGAGGGGCTCTCCTTTGTGGTCCGGCACCCGCTCATCAGCCGGGTCGCTGCCTGCACCGGCGGAATGAACTTTTCCGGCATGCTGATCTACACGCTGATGCCGGTCCTGGTGCTGCGCAACCTGGGGCTGGGGCCGCAGGGCATGGGCCTGATCATGACACTTGGCGCCGCGGGCGGACTGCTGGGTGCCGTCCTGGCGCCGCGCGTCGCTGCCCGGATCGGCGAGGGGACGGCGATTCCCGTCTGCGCCGTGGCCAGCTCGGTCTTTGTGCTGCTGGTTCCGCTCGCCGGAGTGGTTTCCGAACCCGCCGCCTCGCTGGTGCTGCTCGGGGTCTCCGAAATCGGATTCGGCTTCAGCGTCCTGGTCTACAACGTCCTGCAGCTCACCATGCGCCAGCGGGTGTGCCCGCCGCGGCTGCTGGGCCGCATGAACGCGTCCATCCGGTTTGCCGTGTGGGGAGTGATGCCACTGGCGGCCCTGGCCTCGGGCTACCTGGGCGAGCACCTTGGGCTGGTGCCCACGATGCTCATCGGGGCGGCCGGCAGCTTCCTCGCCACTGCCCCTGTTCTGTTCTCGCCCCTGCGCACCATGCGCACACTGCCGGATGAGGTCCTGCCGGACGAGGTGCAGGAAGGTGCGGTGCAGGAAGATGCGCTGCTCGAGGACGGGACGCTGGAAGACGGCGTGCCGGGAGACGGTTCCGGCGGCGGCCGGGGATAGGGCTCCTCAGCCCGCTGCCGGCGGCGTTTGCCGCGGGCCCCTGCGCGGCGGTGCGGGCGGCACCTGCTTGGCAGCCACCACCCGGTCCAGCGGGATGCCGACGTCGGAGGTGCGGGTCCGCACGGTGCATTCAGTTTCGCCGCACTCCAGGAGGTCACCCAGCGCGTCCGTAAAACCGCCGTCGATCCTGTAGCGCACCACCACCCGCGTTCCTGCGAGGGCGGTGGCCAGGAACTGCCGGGGCGTCGGTGTTGTCAGGCTCACCGCTCCATCGTATGACCTGTCCGGAGTATGACGCGCCCGCTTCGTTGGCGGGACGGGCGTGGGAGATAATAGGCTCTGATATGGACAGCCCGGCATGCAGGCCGGATGCAGCAACCGGTGAATGGCCGGGAATCAACTTGGAGAGGCAAGGGACGTGACGTACGTAATCGCGCAGCCGTGTGTGGATGTTAAGGACAAGGCATGCATTGAGGAGTGCCCGGTCGATTGCATCTACGAAGGCGAACGCTCCCTCTATATCCATCCCGATGAGTGCGTCGACTGCGGCGCCTGCGAGCCCGTCTGCCCGGTGGAGGCCATCTACTACGAGGATGACACCCCCGAGGAATGGGCCGACTACTACAAGGCCAACGTCGAGTTCTTTGACGACCTCGGTTCCCCGGGCGGAGCCGCCAAGGTGGGCAACACCGGCAAGGACCACCCGATGATTGCAGCGCTCCCGCCGCAGAACCAGGACCACTGAGGCGGACCCTTCGTGACTACAGCTGTGCGCAGTTTCGGCCTAAGCCTGCCCGACTACCCGTGGGAAGCGATGGCGCCGTACCTCGCCAAAGCGGCTGAGCACCCCGGCGGTGCTGTCAACCTGTCCATCGGCACTCCCGTGGACCCTACCCCTCCGGTCATCCAGGACGCACTGAAGGCAGCCGCCGACGCCCCGGGTTACCCCACGGTCCACGGCACGCCCGCGCTCCGTGAGGCGATCGCCGGGTGGTTCGCCCGCCGCCGGGGCGTGGAAGGGCTCGACCCCAGCGCCGTCATGCCGACCGTCGGATCCAAGGAACTCGTGGCATGGCTTCCGTTCCTGCTGGGCCTCAAGCCCGGCGACGTCGTGGTGCGACCGACGGTGGCCTACCCCACCTATGACATCGGGGCCACTTTTGTGGGGGCTACCGCCATCGCCGCTGATGACCTGGACGAACTGGACCCGGCCACCAGGGCCAAGGTCCGGCTGGTGTGGGTTAACTCCCCGGGCAACCCCACCGGCAGCGTCCGGGACGCCGCCTCATTGAAGAAGCTCGTGGACCAGGCCCGTGAAATCGGCGCGCTGGTGGCATCGGACGAGTGCTACGCCGAGCTTGGCTGGGGGGAGTGGGACCTGCAGCGCGGCGGGCAGGCTGTTCCAAGCATCCTGGATCCGCGCGTGGCCGGCCCCTCCCACGACGGGCTCCTCGCCGTGTACTCGTTGAGCAAACAGTCCAACCTGGCTGGCTACCGGGCCGCCTTCGTCGCCGGGGACGCGGCCCTCATGGCCAACCTTGTCAACAGCCGCAAGCACGCCGGCATGATCGTGCCGTACCCGGTGCAGGAAGCCATGCGCGTGGCTCTCGGGGACGATACCCACGTCCTGGCGCAGAAGGACCTGTACCGCGGGCGCCGGGAACGGCTCCTGCCCGCACTGGAAGCCTTTGGGCTGACGCTGCACGAGTCCGCCGCCGGCCTGTATCTGTGGTGCACGGCGGGCGAAGCCACCTGGGACACCGTTGCACGCCTTGCGGAGCGGGGGATCGTTGTGGGCCCGGGCGTGTTCTACGGCGAAGCGGGGCACGGTTACGTGCGGGTGGCCCTCACCGGCACGGATGAGCGCATCGATGCTGCCGTGGCCCGCCTGGTCTAGGCGCATCCCGGCGCGTCTTCTGGCGCTCCGGGCACCGTAACAATGATGTGACTCGCGCCACAACGGGACTGTTTTGGGGATAATTCGGTGCTCCCGGATTAGTGGCAACCCGCAAGTGGCGGTAGTTTTTAACTGACTATCAATGGTGGCTTTCTACAAGAAGGCAGCACGGCCGTTGGATGTCCCGCCGTGCGGGATGCCGCGCGGCTCACCTGATGTTGGATCAAGCTTTCTAGAGAGGCCAAGAGGCCTCATGAAGGGGACTCCATGACTGAGACCACCAGCGCAACTGAGACCACCAGTGCGATCTTGCGCCACGCAGGCGGCGAGCTCGAGCTCCCGCGCATCAAGGTTGTTGAGGGAAACGAAGGCTACGACGTTTCCAAGCTACTGAAGCAGACCGGTGCCGTTACCTTTGACCCAGGCTTCATGAACACGGCCGCAACGACGTCGGCCATCACCTACATCGACGGCGACGCAGGCATCCTGCGGTACCGCGGTTACCCGATCGAGCAGCTTGCCCAGCACTCCAGCTTCCTGGAGGTCTCGTACCTGCTGATCTACGGCAACCTCCCGACGCCGGCCGAACTGGACGAATTCGACCAGAAGATCCGCCGCCACACCCTGCTGCACGAAGAGCTCAAGGGCTTCTTCGGCGGCTTCCCGCGCGACGCGCACCCGATGCCCGTGCTGTCCTCGGCCGTGTCGGCGCTGTCCACCTTCTACCAGGACTCGCTGGACCCTTTCAACGACGAGCAGGTGGAGGTTTCCACAATCCGCCTGATGGCGAAGCTGCCGGTCATCGCGGCCTACGCACACAAGAAGTCGATCGGGCAGCCGATGTTGTACCCGGACAACTCCATGAACCTCGTGGAGAACTTCCTGCGCCTGAGCTTCGGCCTGCCCGCTGAGCAGTACGAGCTGGACCCGGTCGTCGTGAAGGCCCTGGACCTGCTCCTCATCCTGCACGCCGACCACGAGCAGAACTGCTCCACCTCCACCGTGCGCCTGGTGGGCTCCTCCAACGCCAACCTTTTCGCGTCCGTGTCCGCAGGCATCAACGCCCTGTTCGGCCCCGCCCACGGCGGCGCCAACGAGGCCGTCCTGAAGATGCTCCGCCAGATCCAGGCCGACGGCATCAAGCCCGAGGACTACATGGAGAAGGTCAAGAACAAGGAAGACGGCGTCCGCCTGATGGGCTTCGGCCACCGGGTCTACAAGAACTACGACCCCCGCGCCAAGATCATCAAGGCCACCGCCCATGAGGTTCTCAGCAAGCTCGGCGGCCACGACGAGCTTCTGGACATTGCCATGCGGCTCGAGGAGAAGGCCCTCGGCGACGACTACTTCATCCAGCGCAAGCTGTACCCGAACGTGGACTTCTACACCGGCCTGATCTACAAGGCCATGGGTTTCCCCGAGAAGATGTTCACCGTGCTGTTCGCCATCGGCCGCCTCCCTGGCTGGATTGCCCAGTGGCGCGAAATGATCAACGATCCCAACACCAAGATCGGCCGTCCGCGCCAGCTCTACACAGGGGAGCCGGAGCGCGACTACCCCGCCCGCTAGCCTTCACGACGGCGGCTGCCCACCTTTTGGTGC
>NZ_JBHVBL010000078.1:0-9086 GCF_042668165.1 Arthrobacter sp. NPDC057388 | reverse complement strand
CCGGTCACCTCAGGTGACCAGCCGGCGTCGTCCGTTTAAATCTTTGGAGTTTTTGTACAGATATTGGCCCCAAACGCACCTTCAGGGGCCAATAAGTGGACAAAAACTCCCGCCGGCAGGGTGCCTAGCCGTGCTCGATGCTGTTCGGGTGCCACGCGCCGGTCACGAGGTACGTGACCTTCTGCGCCACGGACACGCCATGGTCAGCGAAGCGTTCGAAGTAGCGGCTGGCCAGCGCCACATCCACGGTGGTGGCCGGGGATTCCTGCCAGTCCGGGCGGGCAATTGCCTTGAAGACGCTGAGGTGAAGATCGTTCACCGCGGAGTTGGCCTTGAGGATGTCGCGGGCCACCTCAAGGTCGCGCGTCTCCAGCAGCTGGGTCAGCTTGTTCGCGATCTCGATGTCCTGCTCGGCGAAGCTCTTGAAGGTCCCGGTCAGCGATTCCGGGATCACCATGGCGGGGAACCGCAGCCGGGCGAGCTGGGCGATGTGCCGGGCCAGATCGCCCATGCGCTCCAGGGAGGCGCTCATGCGCAGGGAGCCGACGATCATGCGCAGGTCGCTGGCCACGGGGCCCTGCAGGGCGAGGATGTCGATGGCGCGCTCGTCGAGGCTGTTCTGCAGGAAGTCGATCCTCGCGTCCGCGGCAATGACGTCCTGGGCCAGATCGACGTCGGCACTTTCGAACGACGTGGTTGCCTTGCCGATCGCTTCACTGACCAGCTTTGAAATCTCGATGAGGTCCTCGCCCACGTGGGCCAGCTCCTCCTGAAAAACCTTGCGCACGCAGGCGTCCTTTCCTCGGAAACTCCGCCCCGCCGCGGCGGTCAGAATTTCGTGTCACCGTTCCGGCAGTCCAACCGCACACTCTTCCAGTGCTTGGTGAACTGTTGCACATCTCAAGATGAACGTTAGCTGAATCCCTGCCGCATGGGCCGGTTATCGGATATCGGGCCTTGGCGGAAGCATAAGCTGGAGGCGTGGATCCAATGCTCTTAGGTGTCATCGCCGGCCTGCTGGGCCTGTCGTTCGGCGTCTTTGGCGTGCTCGCCTTCCGTGCCAGCGAGAAGCAGCGCGAGCTCGTGGACATTGAATACGACGAGCCGGCGCTGCCGCCGGGCTCCGCGGAGGTCCTGGCCGTCGTCGGGCAGGCGTTCGTGGTGGTGGACGCGATCGACGGCGTTGTCCGGGCCAGCCCGGCGGCCTACGCGTACGGGCTGGTGCGGGGCCACACCGTGGTGCACCGCGAGCTCCTGGACATGACAGCCAACGTGCGGCGCGACGGCGTGATCCTGGAGCGCCAGCTGGAACTGCCCCGGGGGCCGCTCGGCCAGGGGACCATCATCGTGCAGGTCCGGGCGGCAATGCTCGGCGAGGAATATATCGTCCTGCTGGCCGACGACCGCACCGAGATCACCCGGACCGAAGAGATCCGCAACGACTTCGTGGCCAACGTGTCCCACGAACTGAAAACCCCGGTGGGCGCCATCTCCCTGCTGGCCGAAGCGCTGGAATCGTCGGCGGACGACGAGGAGGCCGTGCGCCGCTTCGCGAAGCGCATGCACAAGGAGTCGGCACGCCTCGCCGCGCTGGTGCAGGACATCATTGAACTCTCCCGCCTGCAGGGGGCGAACGTGGCGCAGCAGGGCCACCCCGTGGACATCAACGACGTCATTTCCGAAGCGGTGGACCGGTCGCAGCTGCCCGCAGAGAGCAAGAACATCCAGATCGTCATCGGCGGCCGGGCCGAGGCGAAGGTCTACGGCGACCGGGACCTGCTGGTCACGGCCCTGCGCAACCTCATCGACAACGCGATCCGTTATTCGCCGGAGAACACCCGCGTGGGCATCGGCGTGCGCTCCAGGGAAGGCCTGGTTTCGGTCTCGGTGACGGACCAGGGCGAAGGCCTCTCGCCCGAGGACCAGGAACGGGTATTCGAGCGTTTCTACCGTGTGGATGCCGCCCGGTCCCGCCATACCGGCGGAACCGGACTGGGCCTGAGCATCGTCAAGCACGTTGTTTCCAACCACGGCGGGGAAGTCACCCTCTGGTCCCAGCCCGGGCAGGGATCCACGTTCACCCTCCGGCTGCCGGAGATGGAAGGGCAGGAAGAGGATTCCGCCCAGCAAGCCAACGCGCTGGCCGCCGCCTTACCACAGGGCCAGCCCGACGGGCCGCACCAGGCCAAGGAACCACACGACGCCGCGGGCGTCCACGAGCGAGGAGCTAACGCTTGAGCAGGATTCTTATTGTCGAGGATGAGGAGTCATTCAGCGATCCCCTGTCCTACCTTCTGGGCAAGGAAGGGTTCGAAGTGGAGGTCGTGGACAACGGCCTCGACGCCATCACCGAATTCGACCGCAACGGGGCGGACCTCGTGCTGCTCGACCTGCAGCTGCCGGGCCAGTCCGGCACCGAGGTCTGCCGGCAGCTGCGGCAGCGTTCCACCGTTCCGGTCATCATGCTGACCGCCAAGGACACCGAGATCGACAAGGTGGTGGGCCTGGAGCTGGGCGCGGACGACTACGTCACCAAGCCCTATTCCTCACGGGAGCTCGTGGCCCGTGTCCGCGCGGTGCTGCGCCGCCAGGGCGAGCCGGAGGAACTGATCTCCTCCACCGTGCACGCCGGCCCCGTGCGGATGGACATCGAACGGCACGTGGTAAGTGTCGACGGCGAACAGGTGTCGCTGCCGCTGAAGGAGTTTGAACTGCTGGAGATGCTGCTGCGCAACTCGGGCCGCGTCCTGACCCGGGGCCAGCTGATCGACAGGGTATGGGGATCCGACTACGTGGGTGACACCAAAACCCTCGACGTCCACGTGAAGCGGCTGCGCAGCAAGATCGAACCGGATCCCTCCCTGCCACGGTATCTGGTCACCGTGCGGGGGCTCGGCTACAAGTTCGAACCGTAGACACAGCCACCAGGTAAGGCCGCCACCAACGAAGAAGGAGGGGTTCCCGGCCGGGAACCCCTCCTTCTTCGTGCTGCCGCGCTGTTAGTGGCCTTCGGCGGGCGTGGCGGATTCGCCGTGCGTGCCGGTCTCGGCCGGGGTTGCCGTCTGGCTCGGGGTGGGGGACTCGCTGGGGGCGCCGCCGGGCAGGTAGGCCACGTATTCCTTCAGGGTGCCGTCCACGACGGGGACCTTCACGGTCTTGTTGACGTTGGTGCCGCTTTCCGTGACCTGGACGTCCACCAGTGATCCGGCCTTGCCGCCGGAGGTGCTCAGGATGGCTGCGTCCGTGGACTGGTTCAGCAGCGTGTAGGAGTTCTTCTTGACGGGAATCTCGGTCTGTGCGCCTTCGGCTCCTTTGAGGGTGACCTTCACGTCGTTTGAAGAGGAGTTGTAGACGGCGCCAATGACGCGGCCCGGCTGCTGCTCGCCGGCGGAAACGATGAGCATGTTCCGGAGCTGGACCGGCCCGACATCGGCACGGGTTCCATCGGAGGCGGCGTACTGGTGGGAGGTCTGCTGGGCGTTGACGTAGCCGCAGCCCGTCAGGGCCAGCAGGCCGATGCTCAGGGCGGCTGCCGCCATTGCCATCTTGCCGCTCTGGCCCCGGTTCGTCGCAGTGAAACGCACGTCACGCACTCCTAGAAAAGTCTTTGGAACAGTTTTCAGGCATAGCCTATCGGCAATCAGGGTCAAACAAGGATTCGTGCCCGCCACATGACCGGCACTTCCGCGCCGTCCCGGCCGGCCCCTGTGCCGTTCAGCGGGGTCTCCAACTACCCGCGCGTAACGCTTGTGGGCGTGCATGCGATGCACTATTGTTCGCGTTCGTCAAGGGGTCTGAGCGGCCGATTTCGGCCATTTTCCGCGGAATTACGGGCTTCCCGGCCCGTATCCATGCCAGAGATATGCCTTAATCGTGATAAACTGGTCTGCGGGAAAGGGGAAAGTCCACATGGTTTTTGAGGTCGGCGAGACAGTAGTTTACCCTCACCACGGTGCAGCAAAAATTGAAGAGATCAAGATGCGCACTGTTAAGGGCGAAGAGAAGATGTATCTCAAGCTCAAGGTGGCTCAGGGTGATCTGACCATTGAAGTTCCAGCAGAGAACGTTGACCTCGTTGGGGTACGCGACGTAGTGGGCAAAGACGGTTTGGAGCACGTGTTTGATGTGCTTCGTGCCGAGTTCACTGAGGAGCCCACCAACTGGTCGCGTCGTTACAAGGCAAATCTGGAGAAGCTTGCTTCCGGTGACGTCATCAAGGTTGCAGAGGTCGTCCGCGACCTGTGGCGCCGTGATCACGACCGGGGCCTTTCCGCAGGCGAGAAGCGAATGCTGGCCAAGGCCCGGCAGATTCTGATCTCAGAATTGGCTTTGGCTGAAAAGACCGACGAAGAGAAGGCTGCCAGCGTTCTCGACGAGGTCCTGGCTTCTTAAGCAGCAGGAGCTTCCTGACAAGAATTGAACCCCGGTGGCAGAGTGCCGCCGGGGTTTCTTCTTGCCCAAACCCGGCCGGCAGTAGCCACACAGTCCCCGGCGGGCGGGTGATGGAGGGGGATGCTGCAGGCACGTAGGCTAGAGCGCATGAACAGTGCACCCAAGCGCCCCGTGACCGCCGTGATCCTTGTCGCCGCAGGTTCCGGGCAGAGGCTGGGTTATGGCATGCCGAAGGCGGCTGTGCCGTTGGGCGGTGAACCGATACTGATGCATGCGCTCCGGGGGATCGTCGCGGCAGGCATCGCCAGCCAGGTCTGCATCGCGCTGCCGGCCGGCGATGAGGAGCTGCGCCGGCTCTGCGAGGACTTCCGCGTGGAGCTGGTGGACGGCGGCCCGCTCCTGACAATGGTCGACGGCGGTGCCTCCCGGGCGGATTCCGTGCGGTCCGCTTTGGCCGCCGTGGAGGACGGCACCGAGGCGGTTTTGGTCCACGACGCCGCCCGCGCCCTGACCCCGGAGCACGTCTTCCACCGTGTTGCGCAGGCCCTGACCGCCGGCGCCGACGCGGTGATTCCGGTGATGCCGGTGGTGGACACCGTCAAGACGGTCGCCGCCACCGAGGGGCAGGCCACAAGCATCGCTCCCGAACTGGTCACCGGAACAGCGCCCCGCGAGGAGCTCCGGGCAGTGCAGACGCCGCAGGGCTTCAAGCTGTCCACGCTCCGGCAGGCGCACGAGGCAGCCGCAGGCTTCGATGAGCGCCAGTCAGCAGCGGTTACCGACGACGCCATGCTGGTGGAGCTGCTCGGCGTGCCGGTGCACGCCGTCCGCGGCGCCAGCCAGTCCCTGAAAATCACCACGCCCCTGGACCTCATCATCGCGGAGGGTCTGCTTGAGGGGCCGCTCGGGGCCCGCTGGGTGGAAGGCTGATAAACCACATGACGGAAGGCCCGATGAACCACACGAATCCGACCGGCAACGCTTCCCCGGCCCCGGTGCTCCTGCCGCGGACCGGCATCGGCATCGATGTGCACGCCTTTGCCCCGGACAGCGACCCGCAGCCGCTTTGGCTGGGCGGGCTGTTCTGGGAGGGGGAGCGGGGCCTTGCCGGGCATTCCGACGGCGATCCCGTGGCGCACGCCGCAGCCGACGCGCTGTTCTCCGCGTGCGGCATCGGCGACCTTGGAACGCACTTCGGCACGGACCGGCCCGAATTCGCCGGTGCCTCCGGAGTCACGCTGCTGGCCGAAGCCGCCCGCATCGTACGTGCAGCCGGGTATGAGATCGGCAACGTCGCTGTGCAGTTCGTGGGCAACCGGCCCAAGTTCGGCCCGCGCCGGGAAGAGTCCCAGCGCGTCCTGACCGAGGCCGCGGGTGCCCCGGTCAGCGTCACCGCCACCACCAGTGACGGCCTCGGCTTTACCGGTCGCGGCGAAGGCATCTCCGCCGTGGCCACAGCCCTCGTTTACCCCGCCGGTTAGGACCGGGCCGTCCTGCTGCAGGGCGTCGCCCTGCTGCGCAGCGTCGCCCTGCTGCGTAGCGTCGCCGCGGCCCTCCGGCACCGCCGGTGTCCGGCCGTCCGGCCCCATCGCCTACGCTGGAATAAGCACCAGTACCGCAATCCCAGGAGATCCGCCGTGAAAAAGTTGCTTCCCGCCGTCGTGATTGCAGGGATGCTTCTGGCCGGCTGTGCCGGCAGCCCCCGCATGAGCGTGGAGGAGAGCTGCAAGTTCCTGCAGGGTGACACGTTCAAGCCCACGGGCAACCAGCAGCAGCAGGCCGACCAGATCGCCAAGCACTACCAGGAGGTCGCCGACAAGGTGGCCCAGGACGTTGCCGATCCCATCCAGAAGATGGCCGACATCATGAAGCAGGTGGCGAGCACCTCGCTGGGGACCAAGAGCTCCGAGCAGACGGCTGAACTCGCCAGGCAGAACAACCGGATCGGCGAGGTCTGCAGGTAAACGGGGACATTGGCATCGGCTAATCTGGAGCGGTGACCCTGCGCTTTTACGACACTGCATCCGCCGAAGTCCGCGACTTCGTCCCCCTGGTACCGGGCAAGGTAAGCCTGTATTACTGCGGTGCCACGGTGCAGGGCATGCCCCACGTCGGGCACATCCGCTCCGCCATCGCTTTCGACCAGCTCACCCGCTGGCTCGAGTACCGCGGCTTCCGCGTCACCGTGGTCCGGAACGTCACCGACATCGACGACAAGATCCTCGCCAAGTCCGAGGCCTCCTTCCACCCGGATTTCGAGCAGGAGCCCGGTTCCGTGCCGGAGGAGGAATGGTGGGCGCTGGCCTACCGGTACGAGCAGGAGTTCCTCAAGGCCTATGACACCCTCGGCGTCTCCCGGCCCACCTATGAGCCGCGGGCAACGGGCCACATCCCGGAGATGCACGCCCTGATCCAGCTGCTGATCGACCGCGGCCACGCCTACCCTGCCCTCGACGGCTCCGGTGACGTCTACTTCGATGTGCGCTCCTGGAACAAGTACGGCGCCCTGACGCGGCAGAAAATCGACGACATGCAGGGGGCCGCGGACGCGGACCCCCGCGGCAAGAAGGACCCCCGCGACTTTGCGCTGTGGAAGGGCCACAAGGAGGGGGAGCCGACGACGGCGAGCTGGGTTTCGCCGTGGGGCGCCGGCCGTCCGGGCTGGCACCTCGAATGCTCCGCGATGGTCACCAAGTACCTCGGGACCGAGTTCGATATCCACGGCGGCGGCCTTGACCTGCGCTTCCCGCACCACGAAAACGAGATGGCACAGTCCCAGGCGGCGGGCCACGGCTTCGCGAACTTCTGGATGCACAACGGCATGGTCACGTACCAGGGCGAAAAAATGTCCAAGTCCGTCGGCAACACGATCAGCCCGGCGGAGATGCTGGAGCTCGCGCCGCCCCGCGTGGTCCGTTACTACCTGGGCCAGGCGCAGTACCGCTCGGTGCTGGACTACCAACCCACGTCGCTGCAGGAGGCCACGGCCGCCGTCGAACGCATTGACGGATTCATCGCCCGTGCCGTCAGGGCACTGTCCTCCGACGGCGCCCTGCTGGTGGGCAGCCACGGCACTGTACCGGACGGGTTCGCCGCGGCAATGGACGACGACCTCAACGTGCCGCAGGCACTCGCGGTACTGCACGACACCGTCCGCGCCGGAAACTCGGCACTCACCGGCGGCGACCTGGCGGCGGCGCGGCAGGCGCTGGCCGCCGTGACCGACATGCTGCGCGTCCTGGGAATCAGCGCCGCCGCGCAGCCGGCCGTCGATGACCAGGCCACCAGCGCATTGGGAACGCTCATCGAGGCGCAACTCGCAGCCCGCGCCGAAGCCCGTTCCAGGAAGGACTGGGCTGCTTCGGACGCCATCCGGGACACCCTTGCTGCCGCCGGCATCCTCGTGGAGGACAATGCCGACGGTGCCACCTGGAGCCTGCAGCGCGGCTAGCCTTCGCGGGCGCCGGGCTTCCCGGTCAACGATTTAACGCCAGTCAGTAGACTGGAGTGCAGACTTACCCAATACAAACAAGGTGGAATCATGGCCAACAACGGTCGCCCGGGCGCAATCCGCAAGAACAAGAAGGGCCCCACCACCGGAACCGGTGGCCACGGCCGCAAGGCACTCGAGGGCAAGGGGCCAACCCCCAAAGCCGAAGACCGCCCGTACCACAAGGCATACAAGAACAAGCAGCTCGCCGAGCGATCCGCAGCCAAGCGGTCAGGCAGCGGCGCCCGCAGCGCCGGCGCCCGCTCCGGCCCGAAGGGCCGCGCCACTGAAGAGGTCGTCACCGGCCGCAACTCCGTCGTCGAGGCGCTGCGTGCCGGCATTCCGGCCAAGGCGCTGCACGTGGCCATCCGCATCGAGATGGACGACCGCGTCAAGGAATCCCTGAAGATCGCCGTTGAACGGGGCATCCCGCTACTGGAAACCGGCAAGCCCGAACTGGACCGGATGACCGACGACGCCGTCCACCAGGGGCTTGTGCTGCAGATCCCGCCGTACGAGTACCAGGACGCCTACGAGCTGGCCGAAGAGACGGTGTCCGGCTGGAAGAAGGGGCACATTGCCAACGCGCCCCTCTTCGTTGCCCTCGACGGCATCACCGACCCCCGCAACCTCGGCGCCATCATCCGTTCCGTCTCGGCGTTCAGCGGCCACGGTGTCATCGTCCCCGAACGCCGCTCCGTCGGTGTCACGGCAGCAGCATGGAAGACCAGCGCCGGCGCGGCCGTCCGCGTCCCGGTGGCCCGGGCCTCCAACCTGAACAACGCCCTGAAGCAGTTCAAGGACATGGGCGTGTTCGTCCTGGGGCTCGACGGCGACGGCGACGTGTCGCTGCCGGACCTCACCCTCGCCACCGAACCGGTCTGCATCGTGGTCGGCTCCGAGGGCAAGGGCCTGAGCCGCCTCGTCCGGGAGAACTGCGACCAGATCGTTTCGATCCCGATCGACTCCGCCATGGAATCCCTGAACGCCTCCATGGCCGTCGGCATCTCCCTCTACGAGGTCTCCCGCCAGCGCGCCGCCAAGTAATCAGCCCGGCCCGCTGCCGAGCCTCTTGCGCCCCGCTGTCCGCAATCCTTCCTCAGCTTTCGCAGGTATAGCCGCAACGCTTCCTCAGCTTTCGCAGGTATAGCCGCAACGCTTCCTCAGCTTTCGCAGGGAAACGGCAAACGCTCCTTCACGTCTG
>NZ_JBHVBL010000077.1:0-10238 GCF_042668165.1 Arthrobacter sp. NPDC057388 | reverse complement strand
GCCCCGCCGGCGGGCCCGCGGGGCCGGGCGCGGCTTCCACGGCCGTTGACTCCGCCGGGGAGAGGACTAGCGAGAGGTACGCCTCTCGCAGATGCGATCCATCCTGTTCGGGCGAGACGTCCGCGACGGTGACCCGGACCGAGTAGTCGCCCGGCGGAACATTCACGATCACCGGATGGTCGAGGTTCACGAACGGGTCGCAGGCGCCCACCTTCCCGGAGGGGACACGGAGGGTCCCCAGATCGACAACGGTCAGTCGGCCGCGTCGGCCTCCGCCGAGGGGTGCTGTTCCGGTCCGGAGCGCGTAGTGATCAGCCATGTCCATGCGGTTACCCTCTTGTGTTCTGTTTTGGCAAGCGCACCCAATGCGCCGTCAAGGAGGTCATTCGTCCCAGCTGAATGATCGGAACTGCCACGGATGATCAAAGGTTAGGCGATCCGCCTGCGTGCCGGGTGGCATGGCTGCCAACTGTGCGAGGGAAGGATCTGCCGAGACGACGTGCCAGATGTGCGTCGCAATCAAGGCTCCCGGGGCGTTTGGGTCTGCTTCGCCGTCGGCGATGGCCCAGCCGCCGTCGGGATCGTGCAGAACCTGCAGTGCCGGACGGGCATCTTCCAAAACAGTCCGCATGACGGCGGCGCCAAGAGCAGGCGGGAAGGTGTCGCCCTCGAACGGCCAAGGCAGGTATCGGAACATCTCCTGGTTCATGCGCTCTTCTTCTTGGACGGTACTCATTTCTGCGGTGCCGGGACGATCCAGAAGCCTGCGACGGCCGCGTCGCCTGGTTCGGTGGTGGTGGGAACGAGCTGCGTGAGGAGCTGACCGGCCCGGAGGTCTACGGTCATGCTGGACGCTGTTCCGCACTTGAGGGCGAGTTCGTGGTTGGTTCCTTCTCTTTGCCCGGGCTGTGCGATGAGGAGGGCTGCCTCGGTGACGCCGGCGCATGCAGCAGTCACCTTGTAGCGTCCACTGGGCACGGCCGGCAAGGACGTCCCGTGCCCGTCGCCGGTCAGTCCGCCCGAGGTGCCGATGACGAGGTCCGAGGGCCTGGGGCCAAGGATCTTATCCAGTTGGGTTTGGTTGATTGCCTGCGCCTTAGCCAGGGCGGAATCAACCGTCGGCGGCGGAGGCGGGGCCGGCCGGGAAGTCACTAGCGCGGCAGCTTCATCGTCCGTGTAGGCGCAGGAGCTCAAGGCCCCTGCGGAACTGGCCAGGACCAGTAAGAGTGTTAGGCCGCCGACGTGCTTCCCCCCAAATATCCCCATGCCAGGCAGACTACTGGCATCCGACCACGTGAGCCATCCTCTGGAGCCCTGGCGTCACCGTGTCAGCGCCTAACATCTTGTTATCGGGCAGTGGTACCTCCAGCCGCAAGGAGTAATCGTGTGGAGCAACGTGCAGATGGCTGCACCCTCAGCATCATGGGTGGAACTGGCCGAGAACGACTGGGGCGCCCTGATCGGATGGGCTGCCGGCGAAGAGAACCTGCGCCGCCACCCGGCCTCGGACGCCGGCAGGACGGTGACCGGTTATGTCGAGCAAGCGGGGGAGCGGGAACCCTTTGAGGAGCCTTTTCGTCCGCTGGGGGTCGGCTTCTGGAAGCCGCGAAGAAGACCCGAACGTTCGTTACCTGGTTCAGGCTTCCTCGGCGGGAAGGTGTGTCGCTGGCTTTCCGCCGGCGTCGGGCAGTTCACGGAGCGCGGCCGCTATGACCCTCACAGCGTTGGGGTCCGTCGTCCAAGGCCGCCCACCCCGGGTGCAGGCAAGTAGTCCGATGACTTTGGAGCCTCTGGCCGCTTCGGTCAGCTCAGCCCAGGCAGCCTCCAGCTCCTTCGTGCCTTCGGGCGTTATGGGAGCGTTCTCGGTCTTTGAGGAAGCGGCGGGAGGTTCCGTTGCCGCCAAGGATGCGCTGTTTCGCCTGCAGAAGTTTTTGAGACCCAATTTTGTGTCCCTTCTGGACCGGGGGTAAATCAGCGTATCAATGGCTTACATGTCGGATTCGAGGATCGATTGGCGAAGAATCAGGGAGGATGATTTCAATGAAATCGTCGAATCCCTCATCATTCGGGACCGCTCGGGCAACGGACCGAGCCAGCGTTGGCAAACACCGGGTCGGATCTTGGGCTGCCTAGGCCTGTCCCATGCACCCACTTCAGGTCAAAGTGTGCCGTAAGTGTGCCCTGGCCCCCCATTGGACGTCATCAGGCTTAACCAGCGAAAAACCCCGGAAACCCCTGAATCCAGGGGCTGTCCGGGGTTTATCCCGAGCTTCCTATCAGAATCGAACTGATGACCTTTTCATTACGAGTGAAACGCTCTACCGACTGAGCTAAGGAAGCACCGCACCAATCAGCCGGAAAACCGGCCGGTTCATGCAAGAGACAACTGTAATAGAGTCCCCGCGTCCGGGTCAAAATGAGTGTCCCGAGGGCTGCGACTGACGTTGGCAGGACGTTCATTCTGCCGTCGGATCCGGTTCAGGCCTGCAACAGCAACGGCAGGAATGCTGGAGTCGACAGTGTGGCGCAGCACGCCTGCGCTCCAGCGGCAAAGGAGCTCGAGCATGACAGCAGACAGCGCAATCTCAACCGGCAGTGCACCGCGCACCGTCCCTGCGGCGGAGGCGGCGCCGGAATCATCGGCGGAGGGGCACCCGGTCCGGCTGGCGGTCCTGGCCATGGTGGGCACAACCGTTTACGACGGCGGTCTCATGGACCGCGCGATGTCCCGCACGCTCGTGGAACAGGGAGTTCCCGCCGGCTCAGCCCGCTTTGAAGGAATGCTGCGCTACGCGCGCGAGCGTTCCGGCATCTCCCGGATGACGGTTTTCGCTGACCTGTTCGATGACGCTTGCGCGGCTGCCAGCGCCAATAAGAGGTTCGAGCTGAACTGCGACGAGCTGATCGCCGACGGCGGGGTCCGGGCCGTTCCGGGGGCAGAGGACACCATCGGCTGGCTCCGGGACGCCGGGATCAAGGTTTGCCTGGCCACCGGCTTCGGGCGCCACACCCAGAACGTGGTGCTGGAAACGCTGGGCTGGATGGGGCTGGCGGACCTCAGCCTGTGCCCCGCGGATGCCGGCCGGGGCAGGCCCTTTCCGGACATGGTGCTGACAGCGGTCCTGGCCCTCGACGTCGACGATGTCCGGAAGGTGGCCGTGGTGGGGGATACCGCGGCGGACATCCATTCCGGACTCAGTGCAGGTGCTTCGGTGGCTGCCGGGGTACTGACGGGGTCGCATTCGGAGGCGGCGCTCCGTGGTGCGGGCGCCACGGACGTGCTGGCGTCGATCAAGGATTTCCCCGCCCTCCTGGAAAGGCGGGCATCCCGGTTCTGAGAGCCAGCGTGCTGAGACCCCGACGGCGGCCGGTGCGTGCGGCCGCCGTTTTCCATAACGGTCAGCAGACGGTGTTGTCCGCCGGCTGCTTGCCATCCACGAGATACTTGTCCACGGCCCCGCTGATGCAGGTGTTGGACCGGCCGTAGGCCGTATGGCCTTCACCCTTAAAGGTCAGCAGGGACGCGTTGCCCAGCTGCTTGCGCAGTTCGCTGGCCCACTCCACCGGGGTTGCCGGGTCGCCGGTGGTGCCGACGACGACGATCGGTGCGGAACCGGTGTACTTAACGGCGGCCGGAGTCCGGGTGTTCTTGTACGGCCAGTTTGCGCAGTTCGCCCCGCCGTAAGCGAAGAAGTAACCCAGGGTGGGGGAGGCCTCGCGGAGCCTCTGCTCCTCTGCGCGCATTGCCGCGGGATCGCTGCTCATGGGGTAGTCCAGGCAGTTGATGGCCCCGAAAGCGAATGTGGTGTTGGACGTGTATTTGCCGTTGGGGGACCGGTCGGCGCCAAGATCGGCCAGGCGGAGCATCTGGCTGACATCGCCCTTCATGGCGGTATCAATGGCTTGGGTCAGGGCCGGCCAGCTTTCGTTGGCGTACAACGGAACCACGATGCCGTTGACGAAGGTGTTGCCGCCCACCAGCCTGCCGTCCTTGGCGGTGCGGGGAGTTTGAGTCACTGAGGTGATGAGGTCGCGGATCTGCTGCAGGCCGTCGTCGACCGTGCCGCTCAGGGGGCAGCCTTCCTCGCCGAGGCAGTGCTCAACGTAGGCGCGCAGCGCCTTTTCGAAGGCCCGGGCCTGGCCGATGGTCAGGTCCTCGGCGCTCAGCGAGGGGTCGATGGCGCCGTCGAGGACCATGCGCCCCACGCTGTCCGGGAACAGCGATGCGTAGGTGGAACCAAGGAAGGTCCCGTAGGAGAAGCCGATGTAGTTCAGCTTGGCGTCATTGAGGACGGCACGCAGGACATCCAGGTCCTTGGCCGCGCTGACGGTGTCGATGTGCCCGAGGACCGGTCCCGTCTGGTCGGAGCACTTGGCCGCGATGGCCTTGTTGTCCGCGAGGAGGGTGGCGAGCCCCGCGTCAGTTTCCGGTGTGTAAATCTTGGCCCGCGCCTCATCCCGCTCCTTGTCGCTGAGGCAGGTTACCGGCGCAGAACGTTTGACGCCGCGCGGATCGAAACCCACGAGGTCGTAATTGGCGCGCACGGTCTCGGAAAAGTGGCTGTTGCCCGCATCCCGGACGAAGTCGTAACCGGACGCGCCCGGGCCGCCGGGGTTGACCAGCAGGCTGCCCTGTTTGTTCCCGGTGCTGGCGATCTTAACTGCAGCCAATTCGATGGTGTCGCCGTCAGGCTTCGCGTAATCCACGGGCACTTTGACCTTGGCGCACTGCAGCTTGTCCTCGCAGGGCTGCCAGACGATCTTTTGGGAGTAAAAGGACTTGAGCTCCTCCGGCGCGGCCGCCGCGATGGAGGGGTCGGCCTGTCCGGTGGAGCTGTCCTGGTCCTTGTCCGCGCCGAGGGCGCTGCACGATGCCAGCAGCACGGCCAGCGCCATGGCGCCGGCCGCCCGCATCCCGGCCGCGAGGGTCCGGGGTCGCGAGGACAGAGGCAGTGCAGACATCATGCGGTTTCTCCTTGTGGGCGGCGTCAGCCCGGTCAGGCAAAGTGCGGTCAGTGGTGGCGTGCTACTGGATCAGGCTTGCGGCCATTGACTCAACGGCCAGCAGCGGGGCGACGTTGGTTGTGGTGATCCGCTTGCGGGCGTTGTTAATCGCGTCCATCCGGGCGAGGGTCACTTCCGGCCCGGACCTTTGGGCGAACTCTTCCAATTCACTCCTCAGCTCAACGTTCACCAGTTCCACGGCGTTCCCAAGCTGGATGATCAGGACATCCCGGTAGAAGGAGAGGAGGTCCGTCAGGGTACGGTCCAGGGAATCCGTGACGGAGCGTTTGGCGCGCCGCTTCTGATCGTCCTCCAGCTGCTTCACCTGGCTGCGCATGGCGGGCGGCAGGGTTCCGGTCTCGGGTGCGCCGAGAGTGGCCAGCAGGGCGGCCTTTTCAGCGGCGTCACGTTCCTCGTTGGAGCTCGTGGCCTCTTCGGTGGCGATCTTCACCAGCTTGTCTGCCATCATCACCGCTGCCGTTATGCCCCGCAGCCCCAGCGGGAACCGCACGGTCTCCAACCGCCGCTCCCGGGCTTCGGCATCCCGGGCCAGCCGCCGGGCGATGCCCACGTGCGACTGCGCCGCACGTGCGGCGCGCTCGGCAAGGGCCGGATCCACGCCGTCCCGCTTCACGAGCAGGGCAGCGACGTCCGCGGCGGGCGGCAGCCGCAGCGCCACCGCCCGGCACCTGGACCGGATGGTCACCAGCACGTCAGCGGGGGAGGGGGCGCACAGCATCCAGATGGTGCGCGGAGTGGGCTCCTCGATGGCCTTAAGCAGCACGTTGGTGGTGCGCTCCGCCATGCGGTCGGCGTCCTCCACCACGATGATCCGCCACCGCGCCGAGGACGGCCGGTTGCCGGCGGTGGCCACGAGTTCGCGGGCCTCTTCGATGGTGATGGTCACCTTTTCGGTGCGGACAAAGGAGACGTCGGCGTGCGTCTCGCCCAGGATGGTCAGGCAGGCCGGGCAGGTGCCGCAGCCACGCATGGTGACATCGTCCTGGTCGCAGTTCAGTGCTGCGGCAAAGGCCTTTGCGGCATTGGAACGGCCGGACCCGGGAGGGCCGGTGAAAAGCCAGGCGTGCGTGAGCCCTTCACCCATGGCCGCCTGCTGCAATTGGGCGACGACGGCGGACTGTCCCTGCAGGTCATCCCAGACAGTCATGGCTGCCTGCCGGTTGCTGACAGGAGCTCTTCCACGCGTCCAAGGATCAGCGCGGCGATTTCCTCGACGGGAAGACCCGCCTCCAGGACCAGGTAGTTCTCCGGCCTGGCTGCGGCGAGGTCCAGGAAGGCCTGCCGGATCCTGGCGTGAAACTCGTCGGCCTCCGATTCCAGCCGGTCCTCGGCGGCATCGCCGGCGGTGCGGCGGGACCGCCCCTCTGCCGGGTGCACATCCAGGAGCACCGTCAGGTCCGGCTGCAGCCCCGACGTGGCCCATTCGTTGACGCTCCGCACCGCGTCCGTGCCGAGGGCCCGGCCGGCGCCCTGGTATGCCACTGAGGAGTCGATGTAGCGGTCCGTCAGCACCACCTCGCCGCGGGCAAGTGCGGGCCTGATGACCTGGCTGGCGTGGGCGGCCCGGGAGGCGGCGAAGATCAGGGCTTCGGTGTGCGCGTCGATATGGCCGTTGCCGTGGTCCAGCACCAGGGACCGGAGCTTCTCGCCGATGGGGGTGCCGCCCGGTTCCCGGGTACGCAGCACGGTGAGGCCGCGCGATTCGAGCGAGCCGGCCAGCCGGGCCGCCTGTGTTGACTTGCCGGCACCGTCACCGCCCTCGAAGGCGATGAAAAGTCCGGGGCTCTGCATGTTCACTTATCCAGCCTACCGATATCCACCGACGAAAAAGCGCGGCGGGTGCTTCTCCACATGCCCGGAAGCGGCAGTCCGCGATGCTTTTCCCAGCGGAGAGCCACCCAACGTACCCTGTGAACATGAGTCTTTCCGAGCAGCATGCCGCATCCCTGTCCGCCGAAACGGTGGTCGTGGCCGCCGGCCGCCCGCCCCGTGAGCACGATGCCCCGGTCAACCCGCCCATCGTGCTCTCCTCCACATACTTCGGCACCGGCGCGCTCGACGACGGCGACCGGGGCTACGGCCGCTACTCGAACCCGACGTGGGACCCCTTCGAGGAGGCCCTCGGCCAGCTCGAAGGCGCCTCGCTGCCGGGCCTGCTCTACTCATCCGGCCTGGCCGCCGTTAGCTCCGCCCTCTCCCTCATCCCCAACGGCGGCGTCCTGGTCATGCCGTCCCACAGCTATTCCGGTTCGCTGGTCATGGCCGCCGAACTGGCGGAAAAAGGCCTGCTCGAACTCCGCACCGTGGATATAGCGGACACCGAAGCGGTCCGCGCCCAGATAGCACCGGAGGGCGGCAAGGCCGCCGACATGCTGTGGCTGGAAAGCCCCACGAACCCGATGCTCGGCATCGCTGACATCCGTGCGCTCACCCAGGCCGCCCACGACGCCGGCGCCGTCGTTGTCACGGACAACACCTTCTCCACCCCGCTGGTGCAGCAGCCCCTCAGCCTGGGGTCCGACGTCGTGCTTCATTCGGTGACCAAGTACCTGGCCGGCCACTCGGACGTGGTGCTGGGCGCACTGGTCACCTCCGACGTGAAGCTGCGCGAGACCCTGCTTCACCACCGCATCATCCACGGCGGAATCGCCGGGCCCTTCGAAGCGTGGCTCGCCCTGCGCGGACTCCGGACCCTGGCCCTGCGGATTGAGCGTTCGCAGGCGTCGGCGGCGTTGCTCGCTGAACGGCTGAGCGCGCACCCTGCCTTGGAGAGCGTGCGGTATCCGGGCCTGGAGTCCGATCCCGGGCACGACCTGGCCAAGTCGCAGATGACCGGCTTTGGTTCCATTCTCTGCGTTCAGGTGGCCGCCGCGGGCGGACTGGGCGCCGCCGAAACGGCGGACAAACTGGTCCGTGCCCTGAACCTGTGGCTGCCCGCCACCTCCCTCGGCGGCGTCGAATCGCTCATCGAGCGGCGGCGCCGGCACGCTGCGGAACCCGCCAGCGTTCCGGAGAACCTGGTCCGGTTGAGCGTCGGCATTGAAAACGTCGAGGACCTCTTGGCCGATTTGAAGCAGGCGCTGGACGCGCTGGACCGATAGGCTGGGCTGGTGGACGGACGACTACTGATTTTCTACGTTGAGAGCACGGTCTACTACATCCTGGGGCTGATTGCACTGGCCCTCGAGGTGTGGGCCTTCTTCGACTGCGTCCGCCACCGGGCCAACGCCTTCGAGGCTGTGGGCAAGCGCACCAAGACCTTCTGGCTGGCCCTGACCGGCGGCAGCCTGGCCATCGGTGCGCTGTCCGTGCTGGGCGGGGGATCCGGCGGGTTCCTTGGCCCGCTGGGCCTGTTCGGGCTCGCTGCTGTGGTGGCAGCGTCCGTGTACCTGGCCGATGTCCGGCCCGCCGTGAAGGACGCCGGCCGCGGCGGCAGCCGGAACATGGGTCCCTACGGGCCCTGGTGACAGCCGCCTAGTCCGGCGCCACAGCTTCCCAGCCGACGGTAAGCTCCCCGAGACGCCAGCGCGACGGACCATCCTGGACCGGCCAGCCGCCGTCGAGCAGTGCCCTGCACATGGCCGTCCACCGTTGCCGGTTTCCAAACGGCGCCAGCGGCGCCGCCTCGAGCCACGCCCGGTCCATCGCCTGCAGCAGGGTATGGATACGTTCGCCGGGAACATTCCGGTGGATGAGGGCTTTGGGCAGCCGCTCTGCGATCTCGGACGGCAGACCGAAACTGCCGAACCGCACGGACATGGTGAGGCTGAGCGGCCGCTCCGGATCCAGGGCGATCCAGGCGGAGCGGCGTCCAATCTCGTCGCACGTCCCGTCGATGAACAGGCCGTCCGGAGCCAGCCGTCCCTGCACCAGCGCCCAGATGCCGTGCACGTCCGCTTCCTCGTACTGGCGCAGCACGTTGAAAGCGCGCACAAACACCGGCTTCCCCGGCACCGGGACTTCGAATCCTCCATTGGAGAAACTCAGGCCCGGCCGCTCCAGGGGCTTCGCCGCGCGCACACGTTCCGGTTCGATCTCGATCCCGCAGACGCGCACATCCGGCCGCACAGCCCGTAACCGGTCAAAGAGTTCGACGGCGGTGGCCGGCGAGGCACCGTAGCCCAGGTCCACGACGAGCGGGTCGGCTGCCCTGCGGAGCCGCCAGGCCTGCGGCCCGGCCAGCCACCGGTCCAGCCGGCGCATCCGGTTCGGGTTGGTGGTGCCGCGGGTCACGTTCCCCACCGGCTTGCCCCGGCTGCTCCGGCCGGTCACCACCCGCTCTGCTTTCTGCACCACGGCCCTAGCCTATCGGCCGCGTCCGTCCCGGGTTGAGGGCCGGTCCTGCCGGGTGATGTAACTCTCGGCGCCCGTGGGCCGCGCTCGGCTAGGATGAAAATCATGACTTACAAGCTGATTCTGCTGCGCCACGGCCACAGCGAATGGAACGCCAAGAACCTGTTCACCGGCTGGGTGGACGTTGACCTGAACGACCAGGGCCGCGAGGAAGCAGCACGCGGTGGAGAGCTGCTGGTTGAGAACAACATTCTCCCGGACATCCTCTACACCTCGCTCCTGAAGCGGGCCATCAACACGGCCAACATCGCCCTGGACAAGGCTGACCGCGGCTGGATCCCCGTCAAGCGCGACTGGCGCCTGAACGAGCGCCACTACGGCGCCCTGCAGGGCAAGGACAAGGCCCAGACCCTGGCCGAATTCGGCGAGGACCAGTTCATGCTGTGGCGCCGTTCCTATGACACCCCGCCGCCCGCACTGGATGACAGCAGCGAGTTCTCCCAGTCCCGCGACCCGCGTTATGCGGACCTCGGCGATGAGCTGCCCCGCACGGAATGCCTCAAGGATGTCCTGATCCGCCTGCTGCCGTACTGGGAATCGGACATCAAGGAAGACCTGAAGGCAGGCAAGACGGTTCTGGTCACCGCCCACGGCAACTCCCTGCGCGCCCTGGTCAAGCACCTGGACGGCATCAGCGACGACGACATCGCCAGCCTGAACATCCCCACCGGCATCCCGCTGGTCTACGACCTGGACGAGAACTTCCAGCCGATCACCCGCGGCGGAACCTACCTCGACCCCGAAGCAGCGGAGCAGGCCATTCTGGCCGTAGCCAACCAGGGCAAGAAGTAGCCACTGCCTTCCGCTGGTTGGGCCGCCCAAACCAAACGGACGACGCCGGCCGGTCACCTCAGGTGACC